>JAGODW010000043.1 GCA_017998025.1 Spirochaetales bacterium | reverse complement strand
AGGCAAAGCTTCCTCCCGATGCTCTCCAAGAGCTACTGGCGAAACGAAACTCATTCCCTGAACTTCCCCTTGTAAACTACTCTACCCAGTACGGTCTGGGTGTATTTGAAGGAATGAAAGCTTTTCCGCAGAAGGACGGAAGCCTGAAACTGTTCCGCCCGGATGAAAATGCAAAACGGATGCACCGCTCTATGGAAGGAATTCTCATGCCGCCGTTTCCAGTAGATCAATTCATCTCAGCGTCGATCGAGCTTACCCGCAGGAATAAAAAACTCGGATATGCTCCTGTGTACGATCCTGCCTGGGAAAAGGACAACTTTGCTAATGGCCATTCGATCTACATGAGGCCTTTTACCTATTCAGAGCCTGCAATTGGGCTAGGGGTATCCCATAAACCCTGGGTGGTGATCGTGGCAACACCCGTGGGAGCCTACTTTGAACCCGGCAGCTCAAAAGCCGTTACTACAGATCGGATCCGTGCAACTCCTAAAGGGACGGGCTGGATCAAATGCTGTTCCAACTACGTAATTCCCATTCTGGCAAAAAACGAGGCTGAGAGGAACGGATACATGGAAGTTATTTTTCTCGATGCAAAGGAAGGCCGCTATGTGGAAGAAGGATCTTCCTGTAATATCTTTTTTTACCTTAAAAATGGAACCCTCGTTACTCCGGAACTAAAGGATACGGTACTACCCGGGATAACCCGCAAAAGCATACTAACACTGGCCCAGGATAAGGGGATTAAGGTGGAAGAGCGGCTTATCAGTATAGAAGAAGTTATGGATTCGGCCAAAGAATGCTTCTTAACAGGCACAGCCGCAGGAGCAACGTTCATTGAATCGATCACACACCGGAATCGTACTACGGTATTCAACAAGGGAAAACCGGGCGAATTAACCCTTTCCCTCCAGCGCACCCTGAAAGGGATCCAGTATGGAGCCCTTCCGGATAAATTTGGATGGATGGTAGCAGTCCCAGACCGGTAGGGAAGATTTATTCGTTCACAATCCGTATAGGGAACGGTTCGGTAACAGAACCAGCGTAGAGAGAACGATGGGGAAGGGCAATCTCGATCCCTTCGGCAACGAACCGTTCTTTAATTCCCTGCATAAGGGAATTCTTTAGGTTTAAAAAGTCCTGTTTCTGAAACCATACCCCCAAAAAGATCTCCAACCCTGAAGCACCAAAATTCTGGAAAATCAAGAGCGGTTCTGGTTCTCGCAGTGCATAGGGGTTGGCTTCTATCACTTCCATTAAAATCTCCCGTACCCGTTCCAAATTCTCTTTATAGGCAACGGTGAGCTGGATATCCATCCTTCGAATGGGGAATCGGGTTATGTTCGTCACATCAGTATTCAGCACCATTTGATTGGGAATCCGTATAAATAGGTTGTCGAATGTTCGTATCTTTATGGACATCAGATCGATGGAGATGATAATCCCTGTTTTGTCTCCGATTCGGATTACATCCCCAATTTCAAAAGGGCGCTCTGAAATAAGGAATATTCCACTGATCACATTGGAAACACTGGTTTGAGATGCGAAGCCTACTGCTACCCCTAGAATTCCTGCGGCTCCCAGAAGGGTCGAAACATCAAATCCAAGCTGTCGCAGTACCGTAATCAGCAAAATCGCCGAAGCTGTATAAATCATCAGGTTCCGGATAATCAGCCTGCTATGCTCAGACAGCCGTTTAAAAAAGGTTCTGGACGATAGATACAGGATGAGGCGGATAAAGATAATTCCTATCACAAGGGTGATTCCCACAGTGGCAAGTTTTCTAAGTATGTCCGCAGGAATATTTTTTATCCAATCTAAGATATCCATAGATCTTCTCCTAAAATCCGGTGATGATCTTCAGTAAATTAAAGGTCCGCTTAAAATACCAGACATCAGAAGCCTGTCGAGGCGGGGAAAGAAGCCGAACCTTTGGTTCAAAGGCCGGTGGCGATTTAGAGGGCTCAACCTGCGTGGCTTGATCCACTCCTTTAAAGATTACATCGCACGCGTTGGTCCACAGCCTGTTTTCTCCTCCATACAGACTCAACACTTCTGTATGGAGGCAAATCTTATCAAAGGGGAGTTCCGTATTAGATTCGTTTCGTATCCGTAAAGGACATACAGCATAGAGCGGGTGTTCGGGAAGGGAATGAAAATCGGTAAACAATCGAGCTTCCGTATAGTAGCAAAGTTCTCCCACTATCGGATCTCCGAACCAGGTACTCTTCATTCGAAACACCGGGATTTCAAAGAGGAGTCGAGGAGATATTTTTCTTCCTAGGGGTCCTACAGTAAACCGAAACCAGATAGGTGTGAAAATAAAGAACTGAGCTATTTCCCCGGGCAAAATAATCAAAAAACGATCCGGCTTAACCACTAGCGGTCGATCTGGAATGGCAGGAGTAGGATAGGCACAGGGCGCGTTCCGTACCAGAAAATGTTTCCATTCACGGGTAACCGGTTTTTCCGCCCTTGGTTCCAGACGTACCTGCATCTCCTGGCCCGTAATCAAACTCTTCTTGTGTTCAAAATATACATGCCATTCAATATCGTACCGTTCCGCCCATACATCTAAATCCCCGAGGGACCAATGAACACAGCTTCCTATCTCTAATGGCTGCGGATTCCAAATTCCGAGTTTTTCTGAAAAAGAGTACGAGTCCATATACCGTTTATCGGCTAAAATTCTTGATTCCGAAGATCCAGAGGAATCGAAATATAGATCTGTAAGTCATAGTCCAGGGCAGGATATAGGATCTTTCTCATGTTAAGATAGGCAAGGTTTTTTGTTTCACTCCGTACTCTGGTTTCTTGATCCCGGGAATAGTTTTCATAAATTTCAATAGATTCGGTAAGGTATGCGAGCACTCTGGCTGCCTGTTCTGCATTCCGGGTACGCTCACTGAGCTTCTGAAGGGTAACTCCCAGGTTGTTGTAGACTTTCATGAGATTTAAAACCAGGTTACGGTCATCCGGTTTTACCTCTGGCTCGAGGAATCGTATTTTCTCCCTATCCTCCTGAAGTTTCCCCAGCAAATAGGTGTAGTAACCTTCTGCAGCAAAAAAATCATTCCGGAGGTACAAAGCATTCCCCAGAGCAAATAGCACATTACGATGATCTGGATATCTTTCCTCTGTCTTGAGGAACTCCCTGATAGCCCCCTCATAGTCTCTCTGGAAGTATCTAATATACCCCTTTCGATAGGAAACCGCCGGGTCCTGGATAAAGGATGCCTCTGCTTTTTCATACTGATTGAAAGCTTGATCAAATTCGCTCCCCTCATAGTAGTACAGATCTCCTAAACCCACATATAGTTTGCCCAGTGTAGAATCTTTCGATAGTACTCTCTGCTCCACGGCTTCCTCGTACAGTCGGATTCCTTCTTTAAAGGAACGTTCTGCTTCCAGAACTTCGCCTCTTGCCAACCGGTATTCTCCATCTCTTCGATAGGTATCAATAAGCCGCCACAGTTCTTTTCTAGAAAGAGATTCTTTTTCTAAGTACAGTTTTAATGATTGATCCAGGGCAATTCTCTCATCCAGGGGTTTTTCCATGATGCGAAAGAAACGAGCCAGCTGATAGTGTACATCAGGATTCGTGGGATCTGCTTTATAGGCTCTCAATAAAATTTGCTGTACATCTTCCGTCCGGCCTTTATCTATAAGATACCCCCCTAGTTCTGCATACCGGTATACATCCAGCTCCAGCTTCTTTTTCTTCTCAAAATACTCCTTTAACCGAATTACCTCCTCAAATTCATCCACCCGAATAAAATACTCTAAAAAGCGGAATAAAATTGTATCCTTTTCGCCATACTTCTGGAGAAGAATCCCATAGGTTTTTCGGGCTTCCTCATACTTTGCTGGGTCATATTCGGCCCATCGCATATAATTGTCCCCTAGCGATAAGAGCCCTTCCCAATGGTACATATCTACAGTTAAAAGTCGCTTCAGGATTCCTTCTGCTTTCTCATAGTTTTCCAGGATCCGGGACTCTAAATCCGCATAGGCTAAAAGGGCCCGGCGAAAATACGAGTCTTTCTTTCTCTCCATTCGTAATTTTGTTTTAGACTCCACATAATCGGCATACCAGGCAAGTAGTTCTTCATACTTGTTCTCTGCCAGCGCATACTGTTTTTTTCTAATAAATAGATCTGCATACCGGAAGTACCATTCTTTATCAGGCCATACACGGTACGCGCGGTTGAAATATTCATTCCCTTCCCGGTATTTTTCCGCTTCCACCAGGGCATACCCATGCCGGAAGAGAGATCGAGCATATAAAGGACGGTATATAAATTGGTATCCCGCATAAGCCAAAACCAGGGCGGCAAGAGTGGTAGCCAGAACAAGTCGAAGGATAGGGAATACTCTTTCCTGAAAGAAGTAGGCAAAGGTCTCTTTTTCCGCCTCGTACGCCAATCCGGTTCGCTTCTCATACCCTTTCGGGACCTGGATGGGCTTGCCCAGGAGCCTGCCCGTAAAAGAGGCGACGGTAAGGATATTTTCATTAGAAAGCAAATACCGGATCAGTTTAATCTGATCTTCATCGGAAGCTTTATTCCCTCCAATTACCTCTTCAATAGCCCGACGAAGGTTTAAGGGGAGGTTGGAAAGTGCTTGCTTAAATGTTTCAAACTGTTCATCTGTAAGAGAGAACACTTCTCCTTCAGTAGCAGCCGCAATAACCTCAGCCGCTCCTGTCGGAATATTAATAGCCGGCTCTTCTTCCCCTGCTTTTTCTACCCCTTCTACAATTCCAAACTCAGTCCCAAAGTCACCCAGACTGAACTCATCTCCTCCTAAATTGTCCAGCGAAATTTCCTCTAATTCTGACCCGCCTTTTTCTTCCTTACCGACTGGCTCCTCCTCTGCGGGTTCGGGAGGGACAGCCAAAGAGGGTTCCGATACCTGGGATTCTTCCTCTATAGAAGGTAGCTGGATATCAAAATCTTCAGGGATTTCCTTTTGTTCTTTGGGTACAGGCTCTTCTTCTTCAAGAGAAAACTCTTCCGACGGAAGGACAAACTCTTCCAGGGGAAACTCCTCTTCTAGAGGGGCTTCTCCTGTTGTAGGGGCCTCTTCTATAGCTTCTTCTTCCGGTTCTGGTATTTCTGTAGGTACTTCTTCCGAAGTAAAAGGTTCTTCAGCAATCCCTTCAAATAGCTTGGCAAGGTCTGAAGATAATCCTTCCTCTGGTTTCGGTACGGGTTTCAGGATCTCTCCCTTTTCAGCCAGAACCTCGGGTTCCCGTCCCATTTCATTCAGCGTAGAAACAAATTTTTCAATGTCATCCACACGAGGCATGTATATCCCTTACGTCATTTTCGGCGTATATAAGAGATGCTTTACTTTCACACTATCTTTTCCGAAATTCACACTAACAGGATATCAGGAATCTATCGATGCGAAAATATGTCTTTCATGCATTGCTCTTCTTAGCTGCAGTAGGAGGATTCTCTCTCGAAGAGGATCTTCATCTAAAAATTATGCGTACCACAGAACCCGCGGCTCCCCATTTGTACAATGGATACATCTTTTTTACCTACAAACCGACAAAACCGGTCCGGTATGTGGGGATTTCCTTTGCCCATGAACAGTTTCGAGAGGTTCATCTCTTTCAACGGAACGATAGAGGGATCCTATTTTTCCCCTACCCGGCTCCTACGGGAGTTGGCTATGTCGATTATCGTCTGGTAATCGACGGTATATGGACTTCCGATCCGCTGAATCCCGGAGTATATCAGGATGCACAGGGCATTTCTATTTCCCGGTTCGAATTCCCCCGAACCGGTAAGGAAATAAAAATTCAAAGTCCTATTCTTCATTCTACAGAAGGGAAAGTAGAATTCAACTTCCAGACTTCACCCGGGAAGACTGTATATGTTACGGGATCGTTCAACAGATGGGATCCATTTCTATATCGGATGCAGGAGGTGCGCCCCGGACTGTATTCCCTATCGATTCGGCTTTTGCCAGGAAATTATACCTATGCGTTCTACATGGACGGGAAACGATTCCCCGATCCCATTAACATGAAAAAGGGCTGGAATCCGGATGGACAAGAGGCTTCTCTCCTCTATATCCCTGGATCGTGATGGCCTAAACAGCCCTGCGACAGTTTCCTATCCCCTTGTTTCTTAACCTTCGTTTATGCTTAAATGACAGAGTGATTAAGGCTCTCTTATTTGATTTGGACAATACGTTGTATCCCGCTTCCAGCGGATTGGATCGTGAGATTGATCGACGCATGACGGCCTTCACTGCCCGGTATTTAGGGATTCCGGAAAAAGAGGCACATACTCTTCGCAAAACAGATGCCCGGCTTTTTGGGACAACCCTCCAGTGGTTACGCGAAGTCTATGGGTTTCACGATATCGAAGAGTATATCCAGGCTGTACATCCGCCGGAAGTCTCCCAGTTTATTCGATTTGACCCAAAGTTAGTACAAATGCTGGAGGAACTCCCTTTTCTGAAAGCGGTTTTAACCAATTCTCCCCGAGAACATGCCGAAAGAGTCCTGAATTGTCTGAAGATCACGGATTACTTCAATGCAGTATTCGATATCCGGTTTAATTCCTTTAGGGGAAAACCGTACCCGGAGGCGTATCAGCGAGCAGTGGACTATCTAGGCACAAAGATCAATGAAGTCCTCTTTGTGGACGATCTACCCCCCTATCTTACAGCCTTTCAGGCCCTGGGCGGGTTCCCGTTGCTCGTAGACGAAGAAGGAAGACAGAGAGACTCAGGACTCCCTTCCATCCCTTCTATTCTGGATCTGCCTTCGTATCTCCAGCGATGTGCAGATTGAGTATACAAACGTTAAGTACATACACAACGTAAAGGTTCTATCCGAATCTTTCTTAATTTTTAAACTTATTTACGATAGAGGAACAGAAGATTCGGCACATTCCTCTGTTTTCTTTTTCCGCAGAATTGAAATCCCCGCCCGTACAATCCCCCAGAGCGTATATCCCAAAAACCCGATCACTGCAGCCAGCTGAATATTCCATGCAACAAGGAGAACAGCAAAGAAAGCCCCAATAAAACTGGGGAAAGATTTTTTCCCCCTAAAATGAACATTTACAACATGAGGATACCGTACCCGGGTAACCATAAGAATCGCTGCAGAAAGCGCAGTAAGAGGCAGGATATAGTAGATCAAGCTCTCTAAAAATACACAGGTCCCTTCATACCGGTTGAAAATACGGGGAAGAAAATCCTGCTGGAAGATGACCAGACTCACTATGAGACCTGCGCCTGCAGGGGAAGGCAGTCCGGAAAAGGACATATGAGCACTCTCATCCTCTTTATTTTCAACGTTAAATCTTGCAAGGCGGATAATGGTACCACACACGTAGATTACTGCACAAAGGCCGATAGTTTTCAGTACAAGCTCTCTTAGAAAAGGGGAATTGAAGGAAAGGGAACGAACCTTCAACTCCATCACCTTCATCATAAGAAAAGCCGGGGCCACTCCGAAACTGATGGCATCGGAGAGGCTGTCCAGTTGCCCGCCAAAGCTGGTGGTCGATTTACTCAGCCGCGCAACACTGCCATCGAGCATATCTGCCAGCATAGCGAGAAAAATCATGTACCCGGCCATAGCAAAAAAAGTAACTCCAAACCAGGGATTTAAGGGACGCTCTAAGCTCGCAGCCCGGCTGGTAAAGCTGATGGCTATATATCCGCAAATTCCATTCATTAATGTAATAAGTGAAGGGAATACAGATATGTACCGCAGGCGCTGTTTACGGGGACGCCCTTCGATCTCTGTACGTTGTTTTTTATCTAGAGGATTGTTTAGTTTAGCCATTTAACTCCCTTTATTTTAAGTCTACCGGTACCGGGCTAAGGGGGTTAACCCTGCCTTTACTGGATTCCCTACCTTCACCTCTACGGATAGTTCGGGAGTCTGAGGAATATACAGTTCTGTGCGAGAACCGAATTTGATCATCCCAAAACGCTCCCCTTGTTTCAATCTTTCCCCTGGTTTCGCAGTGCAAACAATCCGCCGGGCTATGGCCCCGCTGATCTGACGCACAAGAAGCGGCGAATGCGGGTCGGTAATTCTTTCCATATAAACGTCGTTAGATTCGTTCACCTGTCCCGATTCCGGAGATTGGGCATTCTTAAAGGCTCCCTTTCTATACTCGATCCGTTGAATCTGTACGGCGCAGGGGACCCGGTTGATATGAACGTTGAATATGCTAAGAAAAATACTGATACGGATAGCTGGAACTCCCAGGGGTGAGTCTTTTTCTAGAAGAGTGATATCCGTTACCTTGCCGTCTGCAGGAGATAAAAACACAGATTCATCCAAAGGTACTGTCCTTTCCGGGTCGCGAAAAAAACTCAGACTCCAGATAAGCAACAGGGTTAATACCCCCTCAATTAGAAAAAAAAGAGGGGTTGGTTTCATAAGGAAAAGTAGCACTCCCATCCCTATCACCAGGAGTCCCGGATATATCACTACCTGGGGTAGACCATATTTCGTTATAGGAATCTTCATTGAGAGCATTCTATAAAATTAAGCCCCTCCGCTCAAGAGGGGCATTAATTCTAACAGGTACAGAGCTTACCGCCGTATAGTTTATTTCTTTGCTGTGGATAACGGCTCAGGTTTTGGGAACGCCCGTATCGCTTCAAGATTTTTCTCAATTTCTGCCATGGGAAGTTCGAAATCAGTTAACTCTCCCCGCATGAACATATCGTACCCTTTCAAGTCGACAAGGCCATGCCCGGAAAGATTAAAAACAATCACCTTTTCTTTCCCTTCTTCTTTTGCCTTGTTTGCTTCACGGAT
>JAGODW010000042.1 GCA_017998025.1 Spirochaetales bacterium | reverse complement strand
GTATGTTACCTCTTCATCCAGCCCTAACGTGAAATCTTGACCCAGCATTCTGAAAGGCACAATAAATTCTGCAGACTGCCCAAACTCATTCTTCCGGGAGGAAGTAATAGTATAATCGAAATCTAATTTTAAGGTCTCCATGGAACCGAGGAAATTAAAATCCCGGGTACGAAGGCTAAGGAGTAGTCCGGAATTGGAATCATACTTAAAATAGGGGAGAACAATGAAGTTCCAGGTGTCTTGGGTTTTCACCAGGATATGAACACCTGTACCTCCGTCGGTTCGGGGAGAGGTTGAGTAGGAAACCTCTGCCTCTGCCAGGACGCGCTGGTTAATCAGAAGCTGCTTTTTGCTCTGGAGGTACTCTTCCAGTGCTTCCTGTGTAGGAAATACTCGGCCAATTTCTATATCTACTTTTTTAGCAAGGAATCTTTCCCGGGTGCGGCCTTTTATTTCATACTGCACACTCTCAATTAAATAGTACGGTAGATACGAAACAGGTTCTGGACCGGACTCGGCAGAGAGGGGAAAAATACTAAGGACGAAAAATACTCCTAGAGGCAACCATGCTCTTCCAGTAGTACACAACTCGGTTCCTCCTTGGCCAATACATTATAATTATAAATAGAGAGTGTATTCTCTATTTGTACGGGTATTCTGTCAAGAGAACCTTTAGTTTTTCACTATAAAACCAGGGCTCTTACGCGGAATCTCGAAGAATCAACTCGGGCGGAAGGATGATGGTTTCGGCCGGTTTCATCGGATTCTGGATACGGTCCAGCAACATACGGGATGCTTTATTTCCGATCCGCTTCGGCGGACAGGATAACGTGGTAAGAGAAGGACTCCAGAGCGCTGCATCGGAAATATTATCAAATCCAATTACATCAAAATCCTTTCCCGGTACAATGTTACAGGCCCATAAACCAAGAATTACTCCAAAAGCGGTTATATCATTGTAACAAACTGCTGCTGTAGGCGGGTCCGCCTCTTCCATCAATTCCAGAATCGACCGATAGCCACCGTCTAACGTAGTCTCACAAGTTTTATCCAGGTTTGGATCAAGACGAATATTCTGCTCCTGGAGAGCTTTTCTAAAACCTGCGTTCCGTTCCCGCCGGGGAATAGATTCTTCCATTCCTCCTATAAAAGCGATTCGACGATGCCCTTTCCCTAAAAGATAACGGGTAGCCGACCCAGCCCCTCCCCTATTATCGGGCCCAATATAATCCATCGTTCCTGTATCAACAGGACGGGTGAATACTACCAGCGGTACTGCCAGGGAACGACAGAGCTGGAGATCTTCCCACCTGGTACCCACTGCAGGGCAGAGGAGGATTCCTTCTACGCTGTATTCCAGCATCGTACGGATCGCTCTGGCCTGCCTCTCCTTATCCTCTGAAGTCTTTGCCAGAAGGAGAGAAAATCCCAGGGTATCAACCGTTTCCTCGACGCTGCTTGTCAGCTCGGTAAAAAAAGGATTTAGAACATTCGGAACGATCAAACCGATAATTCCCGATTTCTGTGTCCGGAGCCGTGCGGCAGATCGATTGTACACATACCCCAGCTGTTTTACCGCTTCCTGTACTCTTTGTCGGGTCTTTTCTGCCACACAACTTTTATTCCTCAAGGCCAACGATACCGTTGCAGTAGAGATATGGAGATGCAGAGCAATGTCTTTCAGGGTAACGGAGGATCGTTTAGGGATCATGTCTTCCATAGGGGCGTATATAATGCAGGTCTTCGCTCCTGGAATATGTTATTGTAAGAATTAATCTTTTTATCCTCAGCTAAAACAGGATCAATATCACACACCAGAACTGCTTCTCCCTCCTGCGGCCCCCTGAGCAGGTATTCTCCCCGGGGGGAAAGGAGCACACTTTCCCCGGTAAAGGTAAGACTTTCCTCTTCACGAAACTCGGTCCCAGTACGATTCGCTGTAGCAATATATACCCGGTTCATTAAAGCCTGAGCGAAATCTGCTTGCTGGCAGTAGGGCATAACGAGGTTAGAAGAGTGAGCGATGATGTTCGCTCCTAACAGGGCAAGGGTACGAAAACTTTCAGGAAAAAACCAATCGAAACAAATCGCCAGTCCAATAGTAGTTCCCCGAAAGGAAAATACGGAAAAACCTGTGTTTCCCGGTAAGAAGTATAGTTTCTCCTTGTAGAAAAGATGCGTTTTTCGGTAGGGGATCATCTGCCCGTCCGGAAGGACGGCGAGAGAAGAATTATAGAATCCTTCTGGAGCACGTTCCGGAAATCCGAACACGATTGCTCCATCCCGCTCAACAGCCTTTTCCTTAAAAGCGCGTATACAGGAAGAAGCCATCGAATCAGAAAGTTCTTCAATCTCTTTCTTTGAGACAAATTGGTAACCTGTATAAGCTAATTCCGGTAAAATATAGAGGTCAGCTTCTTCCCTTTCGATCAAAGAAAAGAGGTGTTCTATATTTTCTTCTTTTTTCCCGAACCGTGGATTATTCTGAATCAGGGCAACCCGCATGAACATCACTATAGGGCAAGGAAACAGGGTTGTCAAACCTTATTGCAGGAGGATGAATAGCTTTGACAATTTAGAGAAAATTACCGTATAATGTTTCTATCATTTCAAGGGAGGAGTTACTATGAAGATCCAAGGGAAGTTGAGCCTGGCGATGTATTCTATTGTGCTGGGATTCGCCTTAGCCCTCGGAGGAACCCTCTATATGCATCATATCGGACAAACGCTAAAAGACATGGAATTGCAATCCATCAAGGTAGTTAAGGACATGCTTAACCTTACAGATTCTACTAAGATTCTGATGCTGAACAAAACTATAGATCTAAAAGATCTATTAAAAAATTGGGATGAAGCGATTCAGCAGTTTGAAGGATCTCTCAAGGTTTTAGGCAACCATCCGGGTATTGCGTATGTAAGTACGGATTTACA
Source organism: Spirochaetales bacterium (assembly GCA_017998025.1). Taxonomy (GTDB): domain Bacteria; phylum Spirochaetota; class Spirochaetia; order DTKZ01; family DTKZ01; genus DTKZ01. Next base: position 6,248 of record JAGODW010000042.1, on the reverse strand, counting down.
GGAAGAAATTAAACGGACAGAATCCGTCTGGTCCATTAACGTAAAACAGTTCGATAAAGCAAAAGAAGGGATACAGACAATTCTCGCGACAGACAAATTGGCAGACTTTCTAAAAAAAGGTCTGAACTATATTCGAGAAGCCATGCAAAAGGAGGGAATAACTTCGGGAGAACTATATTTTACCATTCTCACTACTGAAAGCGCCCTCGAATCCTTAGACCTGGCAGGAAAAGAGTTTGTAGTAAAGAATCTCGTTGTATTAGCGGACGAAATAGCTAAACGAGCAACAAATATGGAAACCTGGGGAAGACGAATATCAATTGCTCTGGCTCTTATTTTAGTTGTAGTAGCTTCCCTGTTTACTCCTATTTTCAGCCGGGCATTAGCCCGGAGAATTCAGCTTATAGAAGATACCCTTCGCTCCGTGGCAGAAAAAGACCTGACCCATAGAACCGACATACAAACCCGGGATGAGATAGGAGCCCTCTCCAATCACCTCAATACTACTCTGGACACCCTATCCAGTTTTTTTGATGAAGTACGCATAGCTGTTCAGAACATGGAATCTCTGAAAGATTCCCTCTCCACCGGATCCACGCAGTCGGCATCTGCCTTGAATCAGATAACGAAGAATATCGAATCTATCCGTGACAGGTTCCTGCTGCTGGACAAGAATATTGGTACCACCACAACCGCAGTGGAAAACATCGTAAAAGAGGTAACTTCTCTCACATTGCAGATTAACGATCAATCAAAGGCCATTGGGAATACCACTTCCTCCATTGAAGAAATGGCCGCTTCCATATCGAACGTTGCAAATCTTTCTGTAGAACGAAAGGAACGGGTTGCTGAGCTGCTACGTGTCATACAAAATGGAGGAGAACGGGTTTCGTATACCAATGAATCCATTAAAAGCATTTCCAAAGAGGTAGATGACATTCTGGAAATTATCGAAATCATAGACAGTGTGGCAGAACAAACAAACCTGCTTTCCATGAACGCTGCCATCGAAAGTGCCCATGCAGGGGAAGCGGGCAAAGGATTTGCCGTAGTAGCAGAAGAGATCCGCAAACTGGCGGAATCCACCTCAGAAAATGCCTCCCGGATTGATGGATCCTTAAAGTCCATTACAGCTAAAATCCGGGAGGCACTCCAGGCTTCGAACGAAAGCCATAAGAGCTTTGAGGCCATTAACACAGAGGTTAAAAAATTCTCCGATGCCCTTGAAGAGATAGCTTCCAATATGGCAGAATTGCGGGAAGGAGGAAAGGAAGTTCTTAAGCTTCCATGAAAATCGCAGAAATTACCAAAAACATTCAGAGCGCAGCCAATACGATGAACAGCGGCACGGAAGCGATTCGGCAAGCAGCGGTGGATTCACGCAACGTCTCAGCTGAAGTCCTGGGAGGAATGAATGAGATCGAAAAAGGGTCTAAAGAGATCCTTTCTGCCATTGTTGAGATGTCAAAGGTTGCAGAAATCACCCGGGAACGGATGGAAGTCCTCCGCGCTACGGTAAATACGTTTAATACCGCAAGTGAAGAACCAATTCCTCTGCAGGAGACAGTATGAAAATTCGAGGTAAACTTTACTTAATCATGGGAATCGTTCTGGCAGGGTTCCTGTTTGCCATGTTCTTACTGGTATTTACGGCAAATACAGCCAACCAGTTAAAGGATCTCGAACTGGCTTCGGTAACTATTATGCGGGATATGTACCAGCTTACCGATCTTACAAAAGAACTCTTGATCAGTAGAACCGAACTTTCCACTGTCCGAGCCGCCTGGGGAGAAGCTTTGAAAAATTTTGATACAAACTTCAAAACATTAATGACTCATCCGGCTATTAAGTACCTTCCTCCGGAAGGGAGGGAAGGGTTTGAAAGCGCAGAGAAGGCATGGGGTCTGGCAAAGGTAACCTTCGATGATATGGGGGAAATCCTCGATGCCATTCTTAGCGCTGAAATACCGGAAATTCCCCAGAAGCTGGGTGTTATGCGTACCCAGGTACTCGCCATGCAAAAAAATATATCCGGACAGTTTGTCTTTGACCTGACCCGGGTAGAACAGAGGCTTGTGGTGATAGACATGGCAGGACGAGAGTTCATCGTGAAAACGTTGAGCTCTTTATTAGACACGGTAAAAGAGGAAGCTCAACTAATCCTCCGGAAAAACCGGATCTACTCGTTTCTGTTAGCTGCCGCGGTTGCTATAGCAGCGATCGGGTTTATTATTGTATTCAGCCGCAGTTTTGCTCACCGTGTAGAAACAATCGAGGAAGCGGTTCGTAAAATAGCCTCCCGGGACCTTACAGTGCGGGTACAGGATAAGAGTACCGATGAAATTGGCTCTTTAAGCAAACACCTGAATGAATCCCTCCAAACCCTGGCCGGTTTTATGATGGAGGTACATTCCGCCGCTCACAAGGTGGAGGAACTGAAAGATGCCCTCTCAGCAGGAACATCCCAGTCTGCCTCTGCTTTAAACGAGATCACAAAGAACATCGAGTCGATCCGTGAACGTTTTCTACATCTGGATAGAAACATTACTGCTGTTACCGAGGCGTTAAGCCGTATCAATGGACGGGTACAGGAATTAAACAAAGGGATAGATGTACAGTCAAAAGCAATCCAGTCCTCCTCCTCTGCTATTGAAGAGATCAGTGCATCTCTTGGGAATGTAACAAAACTTTCTCTTGATCGAAAACAACGAGCAGAGGAACTCCTTAAGGTGATTCAGGAGGGTGGAGAACTGGTGGGCAATACGAACGATGTAATTAAGGCTGTTTCCCGGGAAATTGACGACATTCTGGAGATTATAGAGATCATCGATAACGTTTCTGAGCAGACAAACCTCCTTTCTATGAATGCTGCCATCGAAAGTGCTCATGCAGGGGAAGCGGGCAAAGGATTTGCCGTAGTAGCAGAAGAGATCCGCAAACTGGCGGAATCCACCTCAGAAAATGCCTCGATGATCAGTGGATTGCTGAAATCTGTTACGGAAAAAATTCGTGAAGCTCAAGCAGCCAGTAACAAGAGCCATGAATCCTTTGAACGGATAAACCATGATGTAAAGAATTTCGTATCAGCTCTAACAGAAATCGCAGCCAATATGGAAGAGTTGAATACAAGCAGCCAGGATATTCTAAATGCTACTGCTAAAATTTCGGAGATCACTTCAGGCGTTATTCAGGGTTCCGGAGAAATGCAGCAAGGCACCGAAGAAATCCGTAAAGCCATGGAAGAATCCGAAGGCATTTCCGCAGAAGTGGTAAACGGAATTGGGGAAATAGAGAAAGGGGCCAAGGAAATACTCCAATCCCTCGTTGAGATAAGCAAGCTTACAAACGAAAGCCGTGAACGTATGGAAGAGCTTCATAGCACGGTGGATCTATTTAAAACAGAAGTTTAGTACACTCCAATTACTTCCAGAGTGTTCCAGGTTCCTGAAAAGCTCCGGATGTCCCCAACCGCTTCTGCATAAATTGTCTGGAGGGAGTGGACCTCTGGCTGCTCCATGGTCCTTCCATGGGGGCTGATCCGCTTTGCCTGTACTAATCCTCTAGAAAAAGCAACCCGGCGGTTATCCATGTTTCCAAAATAGTAGGATTTCGGATCTGGAGCCAGCCTGAAACCTTCTAAAAGGGGGGCAGTCCCCAACGCTGGATCCACTTCTATCCATCCTACTCCTTCAAGGTAAATTTCACACCAGAAATGAGGAATAGCCGTCTTCATGTCCGTAATTAAATATCCTGCAATTGTCCGTGCAGGTACCCCCGTATTTCTTGCCAGGGAAACAAACAAAAGAGCGAATGTATAGGCATTTCCTCCCCGTTCCGATAATCCTTCTACTACCGATCGATGACTTTTGGTTGAATCGTATTTTAGTTTTTCTACCAGAAAAGAGTATATCTTTAACGCTTTGAGATAGGGATTCTTTTCTTTTCCCACAATTCCAGAAACAGTCTTTGTAATTTCAGGATGAGTAACAGGCGTTACAGAATTCTCGGCAGTATACACTTTATAGAGATCCCGCCCCTTATCGTACTCCAATTTAATCTTTTGAGGATTCAGCTTTGTTTCAATCTCATATCGGTCCAGAAGAAAAGTTTGCGAGACTGTATAGGTTCGATTTGGCACAAGATTCCGCAAAAATACGAGCAACAATCCATTATAATTTTCTATTTCCGCTTTCGGTTCCTGTTCAATCAACTGTACATCCCGCTGATTTGGCCCCTCCTGGACACGAGGAATCCAAAGGTAAAGCCCCCCGTTTTCACCTCCTGCTACACTATGGATATTCATCGACGAACGGACGGTATAAGTTCGTTTTTCCTTAAATAGGTAGGAACCACTGCTTCCATCTACTTCAAAGTAAACAGCATTGCTTTTACCTTTTTCGCATAGAACAAATAGATTCCCGGTTCCCGCACCGGTAGGTACTCGAACCCGTATTTCTGTATCAGACCATCCCTCATAGTCCATATCTACCTCTGAGGCTGGTAGATAGACACCCCTCGTATCTGACGATCCTGTGGTAGAGGAACTACCTGCCCATGAAAAATATACTATCCCATTACCTCGATTCGCTCCAAAATTTCTTCCTGTTATGGTAATTAGATCCCCTACCCTTCCCTGCTCCCGGTCGATTGAGGTTATCTCAGGAAATCCTAATACTTTTTCTTCCTGAGCTAATACCGGAATATCCTGGCGATTGGTAAAAAGAACGGGATTGCTTCGGCCGTTTTTATTGTAGACATACACCAGGCCGGAAGAAACTTCTTCAGGAATTTTGACCCTGATACGTTTTGGAGTCCATTCCTCGTATGCAGAAGAAGTAGGAGTAATACTCCCTATTGAAATGCGGACTCGCTCTTTTCCGAATCCCCACCCCTCAATAGTAAGGGTCTGCCCGGACTGACCGATTTTAGGATCGATTGAGGTAATCCGAGGTTTTAGAGTACCGAGAGAATAAATACCTACCAAAAGGATCAATACCCCTCCAAATAGCAAAAAGGGTACGTATGTTCTCTTTCCCATTGAGCCTCTTTCAAAACCAGTGCTTTTCATCCAGGCGATTTTCAAAAATCCCTATTATATAAGGGGTTACAAATTTCGCCGGGTTAGCAAGGTGGATTTTTGAAAACGCCTCCATTACTCTTACTTTTGCTCTTGTGGACGATTGAACGGTAATACCTTGATTTCCAGCTCAATATTGTAAAGGTTTTTGCCTTCCTGTTCAAGGTTCCGCACTCCCAGCGGAAAGAAAAGAACTTTTTCTCCCAGAGTTATGGGAATATTTTTTAATGTGGTAAGATACTTAATTTCGTCTTTCATAGGGGAAGATATCCATACCTGCCCCTGGGCTACCAGAATAATTTCATCGTTTTCCTTCAGATACGGGGTAAATTGTGCTAATACCAGGATGTTTTTCCCTACCAGCTTCACACTTACGCTTCTTCCCGGCAGGGTCAATTCTGAACTCTCTACAGTCCAGATAGCATCCTCTCCTGCTTCAGACACCCGGGCAGCAATGTTTACATCCAAAACCTGCTGGAGTAAAGTAAAGAAGGATTCATCCAGCTGTCTGGAAGGACTTATTTTAGGATTTATCTTTTTTTCCTGCCCTTCCAGAAGGAAACTCGAACCAATCAGCAGTAATAACACCAGCCTCTTCATCGAAAAGAGCTCCGTTTATAATCCGATGCCCGGATAAAAATAGGTTCACTTTGGAATTCAAATCGAGGGTCCTCAGGAAGCTGGATGGTTACCTCACGGATCCCCTCTTGCTGGTTCAATATTTCCAATAACTGCTGAATGTTCTTTACGTTGATTGTTATGTTTAACGCAGGGTGTGATTCAAGATAAGCCATCGGATCCGGGGAAACAGTTTTTCTTATCTGGAGGGCTGTAACACCGCCTAAAACAAAAGCGAGAGATGCAGCGGCTGCAATCCATCCGATCCCAACCTTCTTCTTCCATACAGGATGCGAAACCTCTCTGTATCTCTTCAGCAGTATTTTGGTCCGCCTTTGGGCTTCTTCTATTTCTTCAGAAGGGCATTCGATCACCCCTTCCTGTAGACGAGTGCTAATACGTCGATACCTATTTACAACGGATCCACATTGTTCACAGGTTTTAAGATGTTCTGTTACCCCCCTCCGGATATCCTCTGGAAGTTCTTCATCGAAGTAAGCAGATAATAGATCTGTATCAGGGCACTTACGTTTCCTCCGAGTCATGGAAATAC
>JAGODW010000041.1 GCA_017998025.1 Spirochaetales bacterium | reverse complement strand
TATCTATTCATTTCATCCGGAAGATTATTTTGCTCCCCATACGTTCCATATCGATGTACGGTATGAGCTGGCCTTTAAGCAGAAATTTGAAATAGCCCAGGCTATTTCAGAAGTTGTCTCTCATGGAAGGCGGGTAATCGTAGAACACTTCGATCTGATCTACGAAACGTTGGGGTACAATGCACAAATCATTTTTGGAATCGGAGAGGAAGTGATCGTAACCCGTCCTACCGTATTCGGGCCTTTCCCCAAACGGATTAAAGACGTAGTGGACCGTACGATTAAATTCCGTCTCATGGCCCACTCGGCAGAAGACTTAACCAGTTATGTGCTGGCCCGGGATTACCATTACACCCCTCCTATCCTTCATTCCGATGTGAAACATGGGTTTGTCATCAGCTTCCCGGAGAAACCGCAGATCTCTATCCCAGAACTGGAAGTGCGGGTAAAAGACATTATCCTACAGGATATTCCCATTTCTATTGCAGGAGAGGATCGCATTCGATTCGGTGAGGATGAAATCTACTGTACAGGAACCCGAACCCATGTAAAATCAACGGGGCAGATAGAGAACTTTCGCTTACTGAAGGAGTACAAGTATGTTCCTATCACCCGGGAATACCTTCTGGTAGGAATCGTAGGTCGGAAAGAAATTGTAGGCTTTGAAGAAATCAACGAACTCCTCGAAACTGAATGAATCCTCTGGTATAATTCCCTGTGTAGGGATAATTCGAAGGAGGGGGATGTGCCTCTGGATGCATACTGTGTTAGAGAAGGAGTGTTCTTCCTTAAAAACAAATCGAAAGACCTTGTTTTTAAAGAGTTAGCAGAAGAATTCTCCCGGGTTTACGGAAATATCGATCCAGAAGTCTTGTTAAGCAAGATATGGGAAAGAGAGAATGTTCTTTCTACCTGGATTGCTTCGGGCATTGCGATTCCTCATGCTATTGTGCCGGGATTTGGTCCTTCCAGAATCCTTCTAGGTATTAGCCAGACAGGAATCCCCTATGGGGCGCCGGATGATCGTCCGGTACATCTTTTTATCCTAATCGTTGGAGATGGGATAGAGCATCTTCAGGTACTCCGTGAGGTGGCGATCCGGTTGGAGACTCCCCAGGTGTATGATCAGATTGTGTCGGCTCATGATCCCGGAGAAGCCTATACAGCCTTTATAGGGGAAGGAGGGGAAGGACCTCAAGTGCAGGAAACAGAACTACCTCTCGACAAAGAAAGTCGTGTTTCGTTGTCCCGCACCTGCTGGGATTATGGATTGCTTCTGGCAGAGAGAATCCGAGCCAGGCACCTATTTGTTCATGCGGATTGTATAGAGGACTTAAGTTTTTTCCCTCCCGATTTACCTCGTGGAATTTGTTTCGTTGCAATGAGCCGGGTAGAACAGCTTCGGGAGATGTACCCGAATAATCCGGTGATACAGATCCCTTTTAAAGGAGTAACCCGTGCGAATCAGGTGGAGCTTTCTATTATTTTTGCCCTCTCCCGGGGACTCCTTCGCCAGGAAGAACGCATGGTAAGCGTATTCGGAGTTCCTTTTTCCGGTATGCTGGATTCTGTCCGTATTACGGATATAGGGAGCGAATTCAAAGTATTTTTCTCGTTCGGGAAGGAGGAAAAAGGGCGAGACCTGGAAAATCAGGTACTGATGAGGGTAATCGAAATTGCAGGAGAATTGGCAGAGGAGGGAAGGGAAGGAAAGCCTTCGGGTACGATCTTTGTACTGGGAGATTATGAACAGGTGCGGCACTATTGTCAGCAGATGATTATTAACCCTTTTGCCGGGTATCCGGAAGCAGAACGCAATGTGATAGACCCCAGTCTAAAAGAAACGCTAAAGGAACTTTCAAAAATTGACGGTGCTTTTATTATCCGGGGAGATGGGGTGATCGTCTCGGCCGGAACCTACTTAAGAACCCGGGTGCCTCCGGCAGAACTGCCCTCGGGCCTGGGAGCCAGGCACACCGCTGCTGCCGCAATAACAGTGGTAAGCAAGGCGGTGGCCGTAGTCCTCTCCGAATCTACCCGAAAGATCAGCATTTTCAAGAGCGGAGATCGAATTATGCTCCTCTAGCTGCAACAATTTTTGCAGGGCCCTTTTTAAGGTGCCGTGATCTTTTTTATACTCTCCGCAACTTTATCCAGCTGTCGTTTGGAAACAAGAAACTCCTGGGAGCCTTCCCGGGACAGAATATAGAAGTCTTGATTAAAAGGGAGATACTGTATTCGAACCCTTTTTCCAGCAGGGTCGTTTAGATAGTAATCCAGGGTTACTTCTGCTTTTCCCGATGGCTTGCCTCCGGAAGGTAGTTCAGCATCGATCAGCAACCCAATGCAGCTCTGATAGAAGTCTTTGAATGTATTTTCTTTTACCTCGTTCCCATCGAAGTAGAAAGTTTCTTTCGTTTCTTCTCTCTGGGTTTCTTTTCCTTCCGCATCTTTTTCTGTGACAGTGGTTTTTTCACGCTTAATCTCTCCGGTATAACGGGTTCCCCGGAAATCAATAACGAGCTTGTCAACTTTATCGATGTTGATGATAAAGGCAAACTTATCGATTAGATCAAACGGTTTTACCGTAAGGTCGGATCGAATATCCTCGAGAAGAAATACAGAAGGGGAGTCTTTTAGTTTTGCAAACACCCGGTTCGTCTCCCATTCCGGGCCTGCCTCCTGGGCTTCTTTCCCAATCAGGAGATGGAGGGTCGCTTCTTTCCCTTTTACAAAGAGTTCGATTGCAGGTTTGTCCAGACCGTACTTTGTCAGGGAAACAGGGTTATCGTCTACAAAATCCTTGATCCGGAGATCCCCTATCTTGCTCACCAGCTTTTGAAAGGCCTCTCCGTCTACCCCCCGGGGAACCTTGTAGGGAGAAGTTAGAATATGGGTGGTAAAGCTGGCTTCCAGGGCACCCTCTGAGGGCTTAAGTTCTATAGCAATTTTGGTTGATCCGTAGGAAAGAACAAGCTGTTCTATCTCATCTGCGTTGAACGAGGGAAGTTTACGATTGCGGAAATCGGTTAGGGACACGTATAACCGTTCTCCTGGATACGAAGGAAGGAGATACACTTTCGTGTCTCCTGACTTCATCCCATAGTAGCCATTCTTTGTGGGGGTTGTATCGCCTCCTAATAACTCCACCCGGGAGCCGTCATCCAGAGTTAGTACCACGCGGGCTTTCGCATCTTTTAATCCAAACACGGAAAGATCCTGAGGATTCTCGTCAATTATCCGGTCAGCCCGCATGTTGCACAAGGACCAGAGGATGCTGTTCACTTCCTCTTGATCCAGTTTTACTCCCAGAGCTTCGGCCGGGGATGTCCAGGTTTCTTCCTTCCGCTCCAGGATCACTCCTTTTAAGGGAAGTTCGATCCGTACCACTTTTTTGGTATCGATCTCCGTCATATAGATAGATTGATAGGCTGCTGCCTGTTTTTCGATTTTGGCTTTTCTGTAGGCCGTTGCTCCAAAGTACCCTATGATAAGGAGTACCAGGAGTACCCCGGCCCCGATAAGCTTTTTTTTACGTGTCATCGCTATCCACCTCCCTGTTGTATTACAGATGTCGTCTCTTTAGCCATACAACCAGCCCTGCTCCAAAGAGAGCGAGAGGGATAACAGCGGTAAATAGCACGCCAAAGATAATGACCTGCAATCCTGAGAGGTTCATTGGCAGGGTAATGAGGCTCTTAGAACGTACGGAAAGAGTTTCCGGGCGGTCTTGAAGCCAGGTAATAGAGTTCATGAATAGATCGAAGTTCCCCTGGATTTGACCAAAGAGTCCGAGGGGCTCCAGGAGGGTTCCGCTTCCGATCAATACAAGCCTTGTTTCTTTCCCTTCCTGGTTTTCTAACGGTTCCTTTACTGCTACTGCCAGAGTGATCGGTCCCTTTTTATCCGAGTCGGTTAAGGTAGGAGAGTTGTTGTTCAGGTCCACCCGTAGGAAAGAATCCTTCGAAGAAGTAAGGAGAGGTTCCACCTCTACAGAACGACGTTTCAGATCCAGCGTTTTAATCCCCTGGGCGAATTGGAGTACTACCGGCTGGTTATTTTCCTTTAAAGGACGCACGATATCGTGGAGAGTTAATTCGGGGATTACATGGAAGGGGTTTCCCATGTTGAAGTTTTTGTTCATTTCCACCACTACGCCAAAATCAAAGGCTACTCCGTAACTGGCAAGAAGATTCTTCAGGTTCGGAAAATCGCTGCTCTGGAAATCTGCCATTACCAGGAGCCGCCCGCCCTTTTCCAGGTAGGCACGAATTCTATCCGCCTCCCCGGGACTCAGATCCTGTTTAGGCGTATTTATCACGAGAAGGCCTGCATCTTCTGGAACATCCGACTGGAGAAGGTTCAACTGTTTGTAGGTGAAATTTTCTCGTTCGATTATAGGTTTCAGCTGTAGATCAAAGAGGGGTTTTTCTCTGTGCCCGATAACATCGTAAATAACCGGCGTGACTCCCGAGGTCACGTACAGTAAAGCGCCGGTTACCCTTTTTTCAATCGAGAATCCTGTAATCTCAGGATTTTGAAAATTCATCCAGTTTATTTCGTAAAGATCGATCTGGGGAATAAGTTTAAACCCCTTTTCCCCTTCGACGATGAGAGACCCTTTTTCGATCCCTTTTTTCTCTTTGTCATACTTAGCAACAAACCCGGGATTTTTATCTGGATCTACCACTTCCAGGCGGATGTTTTTGTTCCGCGCTGTGTATTTGTCCAGAACTTCCTTTACCTGTTTTGTTTCTTTTCCAGGTTCCCAGAGACCATAAATCGTTACCGGGCTTTTTATTTCTTCCAGTACCTTGAGGGTTTGCTCTGAGAGGGAAAAGAGCTTATTCTGGGTAAGGTCTACTTGAGGAGAAAATTGCTGCACAATTAGGTTCAGAAGCACCAGGCCTATAATTATGGCAAGGGTAAGAACGGCAGCATACCCTCCGTACCGTACTTCTTTTGTCTGCAACGATTCAAGAAAAAGTTTTTTTATGTTCACGGTCCACCTCCCTTACATCCAACGCCGTTTTTCGATCAACCGGACCGTTAAGAAAAGAAACAGGCCGGTAAAAGATAGGTAGTATACGAGGGAGTCTATTTTCAGCAATCCCATCGCAAAGCTCTCAAACCGTTTGTTCAGTGAGAACCAGGAGAAAAATTTCCGCATAAAACCGATAAAGAGAGCCTTGTTTATGAAAAATACAGCCAGAATGATAATGGCTCCCAGGATGAAGGCTCCAAGAGTAATATATAGATTCTTTGTATTCAGATAGATGTATGCACAGAGGGCTATCACCAGTACTCCGGCAAAGATAATCCCCGCTACCATCTCCACGGGCAAAGAATTGCTGATAGGATCAATCAACCAGATGATTAATAGAGAAAAGAAAGTAACGAGGGCAGAAGTTAACTGATTTTCCGTTCCTGCCGAGACCAGGACTCCTACCGAGATATAGGAGGCGCCTAAAAATAGAAATCCCAGATAGGCTCCAAAGGTTTCCCAGAAGGCTAAGTCTCCGTAGATCCCCACTACCAGTGCGTACATTATTGTGACTAACAGGGTAATGAGATACACGGAAAAAGCGGCAAAGAATTTCCCCAGAACAATCTCCGGTATAGATACCGGGCTTGTTAAAAGAAGCTGATCGGTACGCTGCCTTTTTTCCTCGGAGAAGAGGCGCATGGTAAGGAGAGGGATTCCAAACAAGTATACGAAGAGAATCCCGCCGAGGAACCCGGTAAATTGAGAGCTACGGGTTAATAGATTTCCAAAAGTAAAAAATACCCCTGCAACCAGGAGGAAAAATCCCATGTAAATATATCCAATGGGTGTTAAGAAGTAACTCTTAAATTCCCGTTTAAATATGGCTATCATACTTTTGCCACCTCCTCTTCTTTTGTGGTCAGGTGCAGGAATATCTCTTCCAAACTCATATCGAGAGACCGCATCATCAGGATAGGAAGACCCGCGGCACTGAGAGCTTTAAAAACGTCCCTCCGAATGTCCTTGTCTTTTGCTGCTTCTGCGACCACCTCTACCGTTCCTGCTTCCTGCGATTCCCGGAAAGAAAGGTTCTGAAGATCAGGAATCTTCTTTAGTGCAGATTCCACCTGTGCTTCCGAGCCATCCACACGAAGCAGTAGATGGCTTCCCCCTAAGAGACGTTTCGCCAGGTTCTCTGGCGTATCATCCGCTACAATCTTCCCTTCGTTCATGATCAGCACTCGTTTGCAAACGGCGCTTACTTCAGGAAGGATGTGGGAACTGAGAATCACGGTATGTTCTTTCCCCAGTTCTTTTATCAGGTGTCGGATCTCCAGGATCTGCTTGGGATCCAGCCCCGCGGTAGGTTCATCCAGGATCAGGATATCCGGCTTCCCTATCATAGCCTGTGCCAACCCAACCCGCTGTTTATATCCTTTAGAAAGGTTCTTTACCAATCGGCCTGCTACATCCGAGATACCTACAGTCTGCATCACCTCTTCCATCCGGTCATTCAGTTCCTCTTTAGGTACCTTTTTGATTTCACCGGCAAAGACAAGATACTCTTTTACGGTCATTTCAGGATACAGGGGAGGATTTTCAGGAAGGTACCCGATCCGCTTTTTTACCTCCAGGGGTTGCTCCAGGATATTCATCCCATCCACCGTAACAGTTCCTTCGGTGGAAGAAAGGTAACCAGTAAGAATATTCATCGTGGTTGATTTTCCTGCTCCATTGGGCCCGAGGAAACCAACGATTTCTCCCTGATTAATTTTGAAACTCACGTGGTCCACCGCAGTATGGGGACCGTACCGCTTTACCAGATCTTTCGCTTCGATCACAGAACACCTCCTGTGGTTAAATATAAGATCGGAACTAGCCTTTCAGCAGTTCCAGAGCCTCTTCAGGTTTTTCTGACTTTAACAAGTTTTCCCGCAGAGTACTATTTTTTACGGTCTTTACGATGTAGGCAAGAATATTTAAGTATTCGTTCTGCTTATCATCAGGCCCTCCGACTAGAAATACGAGCCGAACCGGTTCTCCATCGATGGATTCCCATTCTACTCCCTTTCGGAGAATCCCCAGCGCAATAAAAAATTGATCTAGAGTTTTAAGTTTTGCATGGGGTACAGCCACACCCAATCCTATCCCCGTGCTAACGATCAATTCCCGGGTGGCAATAGCTTCAGCGAACTGATGTTTGTTCCGTATTTTGCCTGCCTGGTATGCGGCCTCAATAAGAGATTCCAGAATACTGCTTTTATCTGCTGCATTGTGGCTGAATACAATGCAGTCACTAGAAAGATAGTCTGCAATGTCCATGGGGGTATGTTTAGACTAAATGTACCAATAATGCTTTTCCCTGTCAAATGGAGGGCGATACACGTATCCAAGGGTTGCAAAGTTAACCCTGTTGGGGGTAGAAATGAGTATACTTAATCGGTTAAGAGGAGAGAAGATGAAAGCATTAGTACATACGGCACCCAATACATTTGAAATGAAAGATGTCCCAAAACCGGTTCCGGCGGAGAATGAAATCCTGGTACGGATAAAGGCTGTGGGAATTTGTGGAAGTGATGTTCACGGCATGACAGGACATACGGGACGGAGAAAACCACCCATCATTATGGGGCATGAGGCTTCGGGAATCGTAGAGGCCTGTGGGTCAAAAGTTACCCGATGGGCGCCCGGGGACAGGGTTACGTTTGATTCTACCATTTACTGTAATTCCTGTGAGTACTGCCTCCAGGGGAGGATCAACCTCTGTTCCAACCGGAGGGTACTGGGCGTTTCCTGCGACGAATATCGGAGGGACGGGGCTATGGCAGAATATGTGGTAGTTCCCGAACACATCGTATACCGGCTGCCTGAAACAGTCTCTTTTCTTCAGGGAGCATTAATCGAACCGTTATCGATCTCCCTCCATGCGGTAAACCGCGCCCGCATTCGAATTGGAGAAACCGTTGTTGTGATGGGCTGCGGGATCATCGGCTTAATGGCGATTCAGTGCGCCCGGCTTTCAGGTTGCGGAACTCTTATCGCGGTGGACTTGAACGAGGCACGTCTTCAAATGGCTTTGAAGGTTGGAGCAGACAAAGTGATAAATCCTTCAAAGGAAAATACTCTTAAGGCGGTTCTTTCCTATACGGAAGGGAAGGGAGCCGATGTGGCGTTCGAGGCTGTGGGGCTGGAAAAAACGGTGAATGAAACCTTATCCTGCGTAAAAAAGGGAGGAAAACTCGTACTGATAGGAAACCTGGCTCCCACGGTACCGATCGGACTTCAGTCGATTGTTACCCGGGAAATCGATGTGTACGGATCTGCGGCCTCTTCCGGAGAATACCAGACCTGTGTGGATTTAATCGGGGCCGGTAGAATAGAGGTAGATCCCTACATCAGCAAAGTCGCACCTCTGGAAGAAGGGCAGCTGTGGTTTGAAAAACTCCTTTCAGGAAAAGAACCTCTCTACAAAGTGATCCTGGAACCCTGAAAAGTGGAGGAGTATACCTCTTACCTATGCCGGGCTACTCCTGCTTTAGGGCATTCCTCTTCCAGGGGACAGGTAGTGCAGAAGGGAGACGAAGGAGTACATACCCGCTGACCATAGGCTACGAGAACTTCATTGATGGGGATCCAGTACGGCTGGGGAAGTATTTTCATCAGGGCATATTCTGTCTGTTCTGGAGTACGGGTGGATATCCAGCCCAGCCGATTGGAGATTCGGTGGACGTGGGTGTCCACGCAGATAGCCGGGATGTTGAATCCCAGATTCAGCACGAGGTTGGCTGTTTTTCTCCCTACTCCAGGAAGTTTCAGCAGAAGTTCCCTGTCTTTGGGAACGTTTCCGCCGAACTTCTCCAACAGCTCCTTACTGAGAAGCTTTAAGTTTTTCGCCTTTACCCGGTAAAATCCTACGGGATAGATGAGCGCCTGGATTTCCTCTTCCCGCAGTTTCAGTAGAGCGTCAGGGCTAGGGGCTTTGCTCAACAATCTTTGGGAAGCTTCGAGGGTAACCTTGTCCTTTGTTCTAAGGGAAAGCACGGTAGACACCAGTACACGGAAGGGGTCCTGCGAAAACTCCCGGGCTACGAGAGATACGGCAGGAAGATCCGCGCCTTTAAGCCGTTCCCGGAGCGCTTTCAGAATACGGTCCCAATCCGGGGAAGAGTTTGGTGTCATTTGTTCGGTTCTCTCTGT
>JAGODW010000040.1 GCA_017998025.1 Spirochaetales bacterium | reverse complement strand
GATAAGGGTAATCACCACGAAGAGAGCTGTATTCAGGGGGGTAGATAACTTCTGGATTCCAGGCAAGCCTCGGGCTCCCTGGGTAAGGCTGAAGTTTTCCAGAATCACCTTAATGGCTTCTCCGAATCCGAGCGTTGCAATGGCAAAATAGTCGGAACGAAGTCGGGCACGGAGGGTGGGATAGCCGATGATAAAGCTTGTCAGCACAGAGAGTGCTACGCCTGCCAGGAGGGCAGGTAAAAAAGGTACTTTGTAGAAATAAGTTAGAACCGATGCCGTGTAGGCTCCTACAGCCATGAATGCCGCATGCCCCAGGCTGAAAAGGCCCGTGTAGCCGGTAAAGATGGCCAGGCCTAAGGTAGCTATAGCATAGATAGCCGCATTGATAAAAATAGCTTCAATATAGGCCACGGGGCTGCTCCCTGAACCTCATAGTTTATCCTCCACCTGCCGACCAAACAACCCTGTAGGTTTAAGAACCAGCAGGATCACCAGGATCCCAAAACTAAACACGTCGCGGTAGGTAGAGAGGCTGGTTCCCCCCAGGGAGCTGACAGAAACGATTGCTTCCAGGAGGCCCAGGAGAAGACCCCCTATAATAGCTCCCGGCAAACTGCCGAGCCCGCCGATCACCGCTCCGATGTAGGCCTTGTTGGTAATCCAGCCCATGCTGGGGTACACCATGTACTTTACTCCCATGAATACTCCTGCCATACCCCCCAGGCTTCCGGCAATAAAGAACAGGACCGCTACCAGAATATCGAGGTTTATCCCCAGAACGGAAACCATCTCCATATCATAGGAAGCGGCCCGAATCGCAGTGCCCACTTTGGTACGGGTCAGTACCAGATGGAGTATAGCGATGGTTATAGCAGAAAAGAAAAAAGCGAAGATATCCATCCGACTGATCGTTAACTCTCCAAAAGTTAGCACATCCATGGCAAATACCGGGGGTAGGGCATAGAGTTTAGCGCCGATGGTTGCGTAGAGAAGGTTCTGCAGAGCGATCGATACTCCCATAGCACTGATCATCAGGTAGAGGGAGGGAGCCCGTCTTCGTCTAAGGGTGGAATACGCGATCCGCTCGTTGAGAAATGCCAGGAATCCGGCTCCGGCCATCGAAAGGAGGAGGGCAGGCAAAAATGGGATCTGGAAGTAATGTACCATCAAAGCCCAGGCGATATACGCCCCCAGGGTGATAATAGCACCATGGGCAAAGTTGGAAAAATTTAGTACGGAAAAAACTAAAGAATACCCGACCGCCATCAGAGCATAGACGCTCCCGATGGACAGGCCGGTAATAATCGTCTGGATCAGCACGGGTACAGGTTAGTCGCTGGTTACAAACGTTTTGACGTAGATAAACTTTTTATCTTTCACCTGCTGGATCGTAGCCGGCTTATTCAACGGATTATGGGTAGCTGGATCGATCGTGAGCTTTCCGGTGAGCACCGGCAGATCTTTGGTATTTTCCAGGGCAGCTTTCAGCTTCTCTCCATCCGTAGAACCGGCGCGCTTAAGAGCATCGGCCAGCCACAGAACCGCATCGTAAGCCATTAAGGGATTGGGTAGAACAGGATCCGCATTAAACCGTGCCTTGTATTCCTTAATGAAATCCTGGATCGCCGGGTCTTCCAGTGCTGCAATATTTACAAAATACGCGCCTTCAATTGCAGGGCCGGCCAGATCAATCAAATCCGGGCTTGCCCAGCCGTCGCCACCGAGGAACGTAGCAGTAATTCCCAGATCCCGGGCTTGTTTTGCTGCGAGGGCAGCTTCTTTCTGCATTGTGGGGATGAATAACACATCCGGCTTCCCGGTCTTGATTTTACCCAGTTGTGCCCGGAAATCGAGCTCTCCGGAGCGGAACGCTTCATTGGCGGTAATCTTTCCGCCACCCTTTATAAAAGCTTCTACAAAGTATTTCCCGAGAAACTGAGAATAATCATCTCCTACATCGTACAATACAGCAGCGGTTTTTGCATTAAGATCCCGCAGTGCAAACTGAGCAGCTACTGTGCCCTGGAATGGATCAATGAAGCATACCCGGAAGGTGTACGGTACTACAGTACCATCATCGTTCACCGTGACTTTTGGGTTTGTAGCAGTAGTAACAATGACAGGCACTTTCGCAGAATTGTTCACCTCTCGAATGGCATTCGCCACACCGCTCTGAGCAGGGCCAATAATAGCTACGACCTTATCCTGCTCAATCAACCGTTTGGCCACGTTTACCGCTTCCATCCGATCTGCCCGGTTGTCGTACGCAATGACTTCCAGCTGTTTCCCCAATACGCCGCCCCCTGCATTGATCTTCTCAATAGCCATTTTCAGGGCATTGGCTTCTGATTGTCCCCAGGTAGCACTGGGGCCGGTCAACGCAACCGTATGACCGATCTTAATCGTTTCCTGTTTGGTCTGCGCTGCGGCTTCTTTCTTTTCCGCAGGTTTGCAGGCCCCTAGAATTCCCAGAACCAGAAATGCAACGAGTAAATAAGCTGCAAATCTCTTCATCTTTTTCTCCTTCTTACCATAGAGGCCTTAAAAAGGCCCGAATAGAGCAGAAACGAATCATACGCCGAAAATGTTCTCTGCGTCAAATACTTGGATGAAGCATAGGGTAAACATGCCTACTAACGCTTATCCTGTCCTCTGGTCAGTGATTATAAAAAATGAAAAAAACTTGACAGATGTTTAGTGTAATGCTAGAATGCTAGAATCTTAAACATATTATGGAGGTAGAGAGTATGAGTTTAAAGTTCACTGCAAAAAATGTTCGTGGGATATTCAACATTATGCCTACACCTGCTATACCGAATGGCAATAGGTGGGACTGCGAAGATTCTGTGGATTATGTAGAGACGGCCAGAATAGTGAACATGCTGGTTGACAACCATGTTGATGCTATTTTGACGAATGGGACTTTTGGAGAAGGTGCTACTTTAACCGAATCTGAGTGGCGGAAATTTAATGAAAAAGTAATCACAACAGCAAAGGGAAAAGTTCCTGTGTTCTCCGGAGCGACAACTCTAAACACTAGAGATACGATTCGGCGGGCTAAAGAGATTATGAGCATAGGAGCAACAGGCTTATTCCTGGGAAGGCCTATGTGGCAAGAAATGGATGAAGACGCAATAGTCGGTTACTACAGTGATATAGCGGAAGCCCTTCCTGATGCACCCATCATCGTCTATGACAATCCAGAAGCATTTAAAGGGAAAATGACGCCGAGAGTATACGGAAGATTAGCGAAAATCCCTAATGTTATTGCATCGAAATATATCTCTGTTGGTCAACAGTATCTTGCTGATGTCGAAGCAGCAGGCGACAACATTATAATTATGCCTTTAGACAGTGATTGGTACTTCGCATGGAAATGGGCACCTGAGAAGGCTAAGGCAACCTGGACAGGGAGCGGAAACTGTGGTATGGCTCCTCTCGTTGCATTGAAACAAGCCATAGAGTCGGGAGATGATGCAAAGGCAAGAACAATCACTCTTGAACTTCGAGATGCATACAAAACACTCTTCCCCCACGGGAATTTCCATGATTTTTCAATCTACAATATTCAAATTGAAAAGACCCGTTTTAATGCAGCAGGATTGGTGAAATGTGGACCGAGTAGACCACCGTATAATCGTATACCCGAGCAGAATGCTGAAGGTGCTATATTGGTTGGGAAAAAATACGCTGCACTTCAAGAGAAATACTCAAGGAGATGACTATGCTTAACATGGAAAAGGGAGTATCCATAGGGGAGTCAATAAAAGATTTCGGCAAAAGTGTTACACCGGCGGGTATTGGTGTTGCTATTGCCGCTACCTTATTCGGTGAAGGCCCTGTTTTTTTGCTCTTAAAACTACTAAATGATGCAAAGCTTGTTGATAATTTAGCTATATCCTGGCTCACAATTATATTTATTGTAGGAGGGATTTTAACAGTAATCTTTGCTCTTTATTACAGACAGCCCGTACAGTTCGCATTTTCCATACCGGCAATTGCACTGATCGGTAATGCTTTGTTAAGATTCCAATTCAGTGATATCCTTGGCGCGGTAGTTTTATCGGGAATAATTGTTTTACTGCTCGGAGTAACAGGGTTATTCAAAGCATTTTTAAAATACATTCCAATACCGGTAATTCAAGGGATGATAGCTGGGGCACTTGTAACCTATGGAATAGCAATAATTAAGGCAATGGTAGCTGATCCGGTAGTGGCAGGGAGTACATTTCTAGTTTTCATTGTATTCAGCCTGATCCCGATTATCTCTCGTAAATTCCCCCCGATATTAAGTGCACTGGTATTGGGCTTTGTTGTTGCTTTGTTGGTGGGAAGAGTAGATGTCGGGACCATCAATTTTAGTCTTTCATCCTTAACTTTCATTGCTCCAACCTTCAATATAAGTGCTATTGCAGAACTAACAATACCCCTTGCAATCTTGACCGTTGGGTTTGGAAATATACAAGCAATAGGTATATTGAAAAGTCAAGGTTATAACCCACCTGTAAATGCGTTTGTTGTACTGAGTGGAATAGGCACGATCATCAATTCGTTCTTTGGTGGACATAATACAGTGGTGGGTGGGCCTACAGTTGCAATGATGGCAGGACCAGAGATAGGGCTTAATGAACAAAGATATTCTGCAGCTGTGCTTGCAGGAATACTAATGGTAATAATGGCCATTTTATCTCCCATTGTAATATCTTTCACAAGGGCAGTTCCCCCGTCATTTATCGATGTATTGGCTGGTGTAGCCATGTTGACTGTAATTGCCAACAACTTCACACAAGCTTTCAGTTCTAATCTAAAAATGGGTGCGCTATTTGCTTTGATGATTACGCTAAGCCAAATAAAACTATTCAACATAGGCTCAACATTATGGGCGATCATTGGAGGAACTTTAATATCGCTCCTCCTTGAAAGAAAGGAATATTTAAAGATTATACAGAATAAGAAGTAGGTCGTACTCTAAGGTGGAGGAGTTGCTCTTTGGATGTAAATAACAACTCCTCCTTTAACCTTATTGCAGAGTACAAGCTTCCGGAAAAAAAGTGCTTTCTATCTGTTGGTCCTCATCCCAGTATAGTTTTTAGTGTCTTACAAAAGTCATCGGTACACTCTCTTAAATGAGCCTCGAGTAAATTGCGAGCTTTAGGAGCATCGCCATTTTCAATAGCAGAGATTATTTGGTGATGTTCTTCAATAGATATGTCATGCCTCTCTAATAAGAATTCTCTACTGGCAGATTGGTAACTTATGTTTTCCCAAAATTGATTGATAAGTGAGATGAGACGCTCCATTTTTGACATTTCTGCAATTTTTAGATGAAACATCCTATTACACTTTGCATACTGCAATGAATTTTTGTTATCCGCAGCAGCAATACTCTCTTTATATATTTTTTTTAAATCCTCTATATCTTTCTCTGTACGATTGTATACGGCCATTTCAGCAGCGAACCCTTCCAGTATAGCCCTGATCAGGAAATTTTCTCGTGCCTCGTCTATATCGGGAAGTTTTATCATGCAACCGACTTGTGGAATGATTTCTATGAATCCTTCGTGCTCAAGTTTCTTGAGCGCCATAATCACAGGAGTCCTGCTCAAATTCAATTCTTCAGATATCTTGTAAGAAGAAATAGTTTCCCGTGGCTTTACATGTCCGCTTAAAAGCCATTCTTTTATTTGATTATAAGCCAGGTCACTTCTTTTGATAGATAACATCATGAATGTCCAATAAATGCTAGGGCGATTTGCTTGTGATATAAGAGATACTTAAACTTAAAAAAGGATATTGTCAATCCTGAAAAATCTGGTTCATCCTATCTCCTGCACTGACCAGGTGCACCACTCAAACCGGGAGCCGGTCCAGGATACCGAACAAAGCCGAGTGTAGGCGCCGATAGACGTCTTCACCAGCGGCTAAAAAACGCTCAGCGCTCTGGATGTAAGGGCCCTGGACAAGTTCAGAACCGCAGTTTGCGACAATTTCATGCACACTCGAAGGGGTGGATTCCATGTGAAATTGCAGCCCCAGAACCCGCCCATCGTACAAAAAGGCCTGGTTCACACATGCTGCACTGGAGGCCAGATGCACCGAACCCTGTGGTAGATCAAAGGTATCTCCATGCCAGTGGAAGACATCGAAAGACTTCGGAAGGAAGGCAAAGAGCTTTGTGGAACCAGCGGCTTCTGTCAATGTGATGGGAAACCAGCCGATCTCTTTGTCGGGTAGGCGATAGACCCGTGCCCCCAGTACGTCTGCCAGTAGTTGAGCTCCAAGACACACTCCGATAATAGTTTTGCCCGCTCCTATGGCTTTGTCAAGAAAAGCCTTCTCCTTAAAAAGCCAGGGGTACTCCGCCTCCTCGTAGATGCCCATGGGTCCCCCCATGATCACGAGCCAGTCAAAATCTCCGGGAGATGGCAAAGCTTCTCCTGCATAGAGAGATGTCGACGAAAGATTATATCCCCGTTCCGCAGCCCAGCCAGTGATGGCTGCGGGACCTTCGAAGGGGACATGCTGTAGATAGTGGATACGCATTCTACATTATCCCTCAGTTTCCGATTCGAGGGCAACAGGGGCTGCACCCAGCGCTCCGCAGATTTCGGGTTCCACGGGGATGAGAAGTGTACCCTGTAGCCGTTCTTCGATTGCTGCTACCACTCCTCTATTTCGGGCCACACCTCCTGTCATCATCCATTCCCACTGTAGACCGCTCCGGCCAGCCAGGGCGGTTACCTTTGCTGCAACCGAGCAATTGATCCCGTGGACAATATCCTGAAGGCGTTTTCCAGAGGCAATGAGAGAAACTACTTCGGACTGTGCAAATACCGAGCACATACTCGAAATGACGATATCTTCCTCTGCTTCGAATCCCATCACACTCATATTTTCCAGGGTAATGCCGGGAGACTGAGCCATCATTTCCAGAAAACGACCGCTCCCTGTCCGCTTTTCGAGATGCTCGGTAACACGGATCAGTTCCTCTTTATACAGAGTTTTCCCGCATGCATCGCTTTTCCGGGGAAGAGAGAGCATCATCGTATCCTGTTTGTTCGATTGAAGCACATCCTCCGTACGTCGGATAGAGTCACAGCAATCGGTGAGGACAAGCATCTCAGAACCATCCCGGAGCCGTTCCGAAATCAATGCACGTGAGAAGCTGCACATGTTTCTATGCGTTACCGTATCAGCGACATCGAGATTTTCAGGCATGGGGTTGAAGAGGGAGGCTTCCTCACCAAAGCTTGAAAAAAGCTCGACCGGGGTATACTTGCAGATATAGTGAATCATCTGTTAGCCTCCAGCATTTCGAGGAACGCCTGAAGCCGGGTAGTCATCTGGCCGTCATTGATGTTCTTTCGATCACAGCCGTTCGATCTGGCCGTCTCAGCGGTCGTCTGATAGCCTTGCTGCATGTAACTGCTGCAAACTTCTGGTGAGGCAAAAGGCGCCTGTCTGGAAAAAACCTTAACTGGAGGGAATTCACTGCATAGCCGGCCTTTAAGAGCGACAGGGCCTTTCGAGGGGATGCTGCGACATAACCCCCGATAGTTTTGCCAAACCACTCTATGATTCTGTTGTTCATAGGTACGTAGTTCACACCCAGTTCTCGATTTTCAAATCCGCTACTCGTTCAAACTCCCTGGTATTGTTCGTTACTAATATTAGACCTTTACTCAGTGCCTGGGCTGCTAATAGCATATCTATCGGACCAATCAGCTGTCCTTCTCTTTTTAACTTTGCTTTCAATTTTCCGTAAGGGATTGCATCGGTATCATCAAAATTGAGTACATAAAATATGGAGAGAAACTTTAACAGCGCTATTCTATTCTCCTGTATTCGATTACTGTTTTCTACACCATATTCTAATTCTGCTACAGTCAAAGAAGAGATGTACAGACTCTCCCTGGATTTCTCTTTTATCACTTCTAATACCCCGGGAGGCTTGTGCTTTATTGCATAGATACAGATATTTGTATCTAACAAGTACATCACAGCTTTTCTCGTTCTTGATTCACCCCTTGATCCCTCCCATCCCTCATGAAATCATTGCTAAAGCCGTTCAGACCCTCTAAAAAAACCTCCCATGCTTTTTCCCGGGGAATAAGAATAACAGCCTCTCCATGCTTCTGGATATAAACATCGCTACCAGAAAATTGGAATTCCTTTGGAAGCCGCACAGCTTGCGATCTTCCATTCTGAAAAAGCTTCGCCTTTTGCATACTGAATACCTCTCCTCAATAATATATACCATGATATATATTTTATCAAGAGCAATTTGGAAATATTAAATATTATATAGACTATATAGATCAATCACGATAAACCAAGGAGCTTTGTATTCAACATGCTGCACGCTTCGCTACATCTGTAAGCCCCATGCCTTTTCAGGGGTGTATACCTCCCTTAATTTCCAGCCCTTTTTCACAGCGCTCGAGATACCTCCCACATACTCGTAATCGATGGGAACGTAAAAGCCGGGCTTCAGGGCGGTTCCATCTACGGTTGTCCACGATTGCAGGTTGTAGTAAACATAGGACTCTGAGAAAGGTTCTGTTTCATAAGAAAGACATACAGCATGTCCAGGACTTTCGTATTCTGGCCGTAACAATCCAATGTACGATTCCCAGCCCCAGAAGCGGAGAAGCCCCGCTGTATAGAGAGCGAAATCTTCGCAGTCTCCTCCTCCCGCAGCAATGAACTTATCAGGCCGGAGGGCTAACTCATTTTCCTGGTACTTGAACGCGAGGACCGTTTTTTTCTGGAATGCTTCCAGTTCTTCAAAGGAGAGTCTACCTGATCTATTCAGATCCGCGGCAAGATACTGCTCGATCAAAGCAGAATCGTTCAGTCCTGTGGCCTGGATAAAGGCCGGGATACGGATAGCCGCCACTGCTTCCCGTTTATCCGAGGTCTTAATCCCTAAGGCAGGTACCTCATAGGATTCGACTCCGCCATACCGTATGGTTTTAAGGGTGTATCCTCCGATTCTGGTTTCTTCTACAAGGGGCTTTGGCGGGGGAGCCGGTTTCAGTTCCGGTGACCATTTTGGAATTGAACTAGTTGAGCTGTAGGAAGAAATGGAAGATACCTTCGAGATAGGCGAATAGGCAGGACGAGTATCCAACAAGCCCTCATGATCAAGAAAAAGGGCAATAAGGAAAAACATGAACGCATAACCGAACAGATTTGCGATGCCCTTTTTGATTTTTTCCAG
>JAGODW010000039.1 GCA_017998025.1 Spirochaetales bacterium | reverse complement strand
GTGGCAAGAGCATTCAAGTACAGGGTTGTGTCTGTTTTCGAGGTAAGCATCAATACAACCATCCGTACCGGTATGCCTTCTGAAAGGATCGGAGTTTCTGGAATGCAGATCCCGATTAACAGATCAGAAAAGTCTTCTAATCGGGCATGGGGCACAGCAATCCCTGTAGGAAACGCGGTGCCTCCCAGTGCTTCCCGTTGAAGAATTAACTTCATCACCTCTTCTGCAGGAATAGGGAGTCGATGGTTCTTAACCAGCAGGTAAAGAAGTTCTCGAATCGACTCTTCAATTGCTGGATACGATTTTCCGAAGCAAATACTGTTTTCGGAAAGAAGACTTGCAAGTTTCATCCTGGACCTGACTGTATGCATTCACAAAATCGATGTCAAGGTCTTTACATCTTTTCAAGAATGGTATAAATATGTAATTTATATTCTATATTTATGCAGAGGTGCTCTATGGCGAATACAATAGACAGCTTCCTTAATTCGTATGCATCGATCGTCGAAACCCACAACCGGATCGATCCTGAATTGTTCAAAAAGTATAACGTAAAACGAGGATTGCGGAACGAGGATGGAACCGGTGTTCTCGTCGGGTTAACGGAAATCGGCAATGTCCATGGATACATTCTGGATGAAGGAGAAAAAGTCCCGGTACCGGGAAAACTCTACTACCGCGGATACGACGTAGAAGATCTGGTAAAAGGCTGCAATAAAGAAAAACGCTTTGGGTTCGAGGAAATCAGTTTTCTCCTTTTATTTGGGAAACTTCCTAACTCAAAAGAGCTAAAGGAATTTCAGGAAGTGCTGGGAGAGTTTCGAACGCTCCCCAACGGATTCTTTGAAGACATGATCCTGAAAGCTCCCAGCCCGGATATTATGAACAAGCTGGCCCGAAGCGTTCTGGCTTCCTATAGTTACGATTCGAATCCGGAAGATTCCTCCTTACGGAATATCCTCCGTCAGAGCATTGAGCTAATTGCTCGATTTCCAACGATGGTTGCCTACGCATATCAGGTTCGGCAGCATTACTATTATGGAAAAAGCCTATACCTCCACTCCCCCAATAAGGACCTCTCTACGGCAGAGAATCTCCTCCTCCTTATTCGTCCCAACTCAACGTATGAGCCTCTGGAAGCAGAGCTTCTGGACCTGGCGCTGATTCTTCACGCAGAACACGGGGGAGGAAACAACTCAACCTTCACGATACGAGTAGTTTCTTCTACCGCTACAGATACCTACGCAGCTGTAGCCGCTGCCCTGGGGTCTTTAAAAGGTGCAAAACACGGAGGAGCAAACAACCGGGTGATGGATATGATAGAGGATATAGAAAGAAATGTGAAAGACTGGAAGGATGAAGAAGAGATCAGTGCTTATTTAAAGAAAATACTCCGGAAAGAAGCAGGGGACAGAAGCGGATTGCTCTATGGCATGGGGCATGCCGTGTATACTCTTTCTGATCCGCGGGCTGTCTTACTAAAAGAAAAAGCTAAAATTTTAGCAGAAGAGAAGGGGTTTTCCGAAGAATTCAACCTATACGATCGAATCGAGCGCATCGCACCCAGAGTTTTCAAAGAAGAGAGGAACTGGGATAAGCCGCTGGCTCCCAATGTCGATTTTTTCTCTGGTTTCGTATACAAGATGCTGAATATTCCCGGTGCTCTTTATACTCCTATCTTTGCTATAGCGAGGATTTCCGGGTGGGCGGCTCACCGTATTGAAGAGATAGTAAGTGGAGGAAAGATTATTCGACCTGCATACAAGAATGTGTATACGACAAAAGAAGAATACATTCCCTTAGCAGAGCGATCCTAAAAAACAATGCAGGTCCTCTTTTTTTTTTTTAAGAGAGGGCCTGTTCTATTTATGCGTACCTGAATCTTAGTGAGCCTCTGCGGCAGTAGCCTCCTTAGCCGCTCGAATAACTTCTTCTGCGATTTTTCCCGTTACCGGACTATAGTGTGAAAACTCGGTTTCAAAAGTACCTGTACCCGAGGTCATAGCTTTTAGGTCAATAGAGTACCGAAGAAGTTCTGCCTGGGGAACCTGCGCTTTTACCTCAACGATTCCTCCCCCCAGGGGTTCCTGTCCCAGCACTCTACCCCGGCGGGAACTTAAATCGGAAAGAATATCTCCCAGGTATTGTTCATCCACAAAAACCGAAAGGTTCATAATCGGTTCCAGAAGTACCGGATTGGCCTTTTCCATTGCAGCCTTCAAAGCTTCTCGTGCAGCTATCTTAAAGGCCATTTCTGAAGAATCCACCGGATGTTCCTTTCCATCCACCAGGGTAATTCCTACATCCATCACCGGATACCCGGCGAGAATGCCTCGTTCCATTGCTTCGTGAAGTCCTTTTTCAATACCGGGAATATACCCTTTGGATACGGCCATGCCCCGGATCGCGTTATCGAACGAATAATGCTCACCCCTGGGCAAGGGACGAATCTGAATAGATACTTCAGCGAACTGTCCATGCCCACCGGTTTGTTTTTTGTGCCGATACGTGGCTTCAGCATTCTTTGTAATGGTTTCTCGATAGGCAACTTTCGGAACTTTTGTATTCAGTTCAATCTTCTGCCCATCTCGAATCTTGCTTAAGATCATATTGATCTGTAATTCCCCCATTCCAGAGATGACCGTCTCTTTTGTTTCCGGGTTGTACTCAATCCGGAATGTCTTGTCCTCTTCAGCCGCGCGGAGAAGCATCTGGGAAAGTTTGTCTTCATCCTTTTTCGACACAGCAGATACAGCGATAGAAAATACAGGGGTGGGGAGCTCCAGGGGCTTATAGGAAAGAGGCTTTTCTGGAGCACAGAGAGTATCGTTCGTGTGAGTGGCAGTCAGTTTTGCCAGAACACAGATATCCCCCGCTTCAACTTCCGGGATCTCTATTAACTTTTTCCCTACAGCTGTAAAAACCTTGGCTATTCGTTCTTTTTTCCCTTCCCGTATGTTTAACGCCTCTGATTCATGGGCAATCTTCCCGGTTATTACTTTTAGAAAGGAAAGCTGCCCAGAGAATTGATCGATCGTAGTCTTAAAGCAGAAAGCGGACAGAGGAGCACTGCTGTCAAAGGAGACCTTTTCCTCAGAACCATCCTCCTTCACAGCGGTTTCCTGAAATCCCACAGGAGAAAGCCCGCTCCGCACGAGGAAGTTCAGAAATGACCGAATCCCTGAGTTAGAAAGGGCTGAACCGCAGAATACAGGAACGATCCGGTTGTTCCGTAATCCTAGGGTAATTCCTCTTTTCACATCCTCTGCAGAAAGGGCTCCTTGCTCAAAATACTTGTTCATCAATTCATCGTCCCCTTCCGCTGCCGATTCAACAAGGAGGCTAAAATATTCTTCCTTTATGCCTTTGAATTCAGGAGGGATTTCCTGAGCTTTTTCTGGATTCAATTGGCCAGGATTCGGATAGTACTGATCCTCCAGCAGGTCAATGATTCCTTTATAGTCCGGACCGGATCCGATAGGAACCGTGATAGGTACAAAACTCTTCTTAAACCGTTCACGCAGATCTTCCAGTACCTTCTTAAAATCAGCCTGTTCTCGTTCCATCTTATTGATGAAAACAATCCGCGGCTTTCCTAACTGTTCTAACCTGCGCCACACCTTAATCGTTTCAATCTGGACTCCCGCTTTAGCTCCGACAAGAATACAGGCCGTCTCCACGGCTCGCAGAGCCGATACAACTTCACCGAAAAAATCTCCAGAACCAGGGGTATCGAGAAGGTTGATCTTTGTCCCGTCCCACATCAAGTTTGAAAGGGAAGATTTGATAGATATTTTTTGATTGATTTCTTCCTCGGTAAAATCACTTACGGTTCTTCCCGATTCTACCGGTTCAGGTTTTGGAATCACCCCTCCCACAAAGAGGATCTGTTCGGTGAGGGATGTTTTTCCCGTACTTCCATGTCCTACTATGGCAATATTCCGAATATTTTCTGTAGTAATACTCATGGGAACTCCTTACTCAATGACTATTTTCTGAACTATAGGGGCCGCTTGCGGGATTGTCAAGAAATTTATCTTTTCCTCTCATTTACTTGCCTTCTGTTCAAAGTGGGAGAATTCCATTGCAAACGTGCCTCTTCCTTGTGTAACACTCCTCAAGGCCGTTGAATACCCGAACATCCGTTCCAGGGGAGCATGAGCTCGTATATGTTCTACAGCGGGTCGGGAATCCAGGCTTACAATTACCCCTCCACGACTGGTTAGCAGGCTAATCACTTCACCGAGGAATTCTTTCGGACACATAACGTCCACCAGCATAATCGGCTCCAGCAGAACCGGATCCGCTTTCCGGCAGGCATTGTCAAACCCTAAAGAACCCGCTGCTTCAAAAGCGAATTCGGTGGATGTATTTTCGTTATAGACGGCAGATTCGAGGGTTACCCCAATATCGTAGGCAGGATACCCGTACATAATTCCTGCAGAAAAGGCAGCTGTAACACCCCGTTCTACCGCTTCTATCAGGTTTTCAGGTACCGTTCCTTTTTTTACGGCAGAGACAAATTGGTTCCCTGTTCCCCGTGCCAGAGGTTCTACCTTAAGGGTGATCTCTGCCGTATTATCCTTTCCCGCTATCACCTTATGGTATTTTTCTGTGTGTACAACCTTTTTCGTAATGCTTTCCCTGTAGGTAACCTGAGGCCTCCCTACCTTTGCTTCCAAACGGAAATCTTTCATAATTCGGGTCACCAGCACATCGAGATGCAGTTCTCCCATTCCCGAAATAATAATCTCCCCCGATTCTGGATTTTCCCGTTTGAAAAAAGTAGGATCTTCCCGTTCCAGCAGTTGAAGCACTTCCAGGAGGCGTGCCCGTTCAGAGAGCGTTTTGGGTTCAATGGAAACGGAAATAACCGGTTCCGGAAAATGCATCCGTTCCAAAAGGATAGGGAACCCTTCACTACCGATCGTGTCTCCTGTTTGGGCTAATTTAAACCCGATCACGGCGGCAATATCCCCCGCCTCCACCAGGTCCATCGGTTCGGATCGGTTCGCATGCATACGCATCAATCGGTTGATCCGCTCCCGCTTTTTTTTGTTGATATTGTAAACGGTGGATCCATTTCGAAAGGAACCCGAATATACCCGAATATAGCAGAGGGAACCCGCTTCCCGGTCCGTCTGAATTTTGAAAACCAGAGCGAGGGGAGGGCCTTTGCGATCTCTCGGTACCTCCACTTCTTTGTCTTTGGATGCATGGTGCCCTAAAATAGGAGGAAGCTCCTCTGGAGCAGGAAGGTACTGTACTACCCCATCCAGCAGCGGTTGTACACCGATATTTTTCAGAGAGGAACCACAGAATACCGGGACCAACCGCCGGGATATCGTTTCCTTTCGTAAAATAGATCGAATCAAATCTTTCGGGATTTCCTTCCCGTCCAGGTAAAGTTCTGTAAGGGCATCCGAGTAGTGGGACAGCGTATCCAGCAGGTGCTCCCGCCATAGTTCCGCCTCTGGAAGATGTTCGGGCAGTAGGGGTTCGTACGTATAGGTTCTTCCATTATCATCTGGATTCCAATAGATCTCTTTGAATTCGACTAAATCGATTACACCCTTAAACCCAGATTCTTTTCCAATTGGAATCTGCACGGGGAGAGGATTTGCAGCGAGTTTTTTGCGGATCTCTTCAATTACGGAAAAAAAATCGGCTCCGATCCGATCCATCTTGTTTATATAGGCAATCCGCGGAACTCCATACGTATCGGCCTGATGCCAGACGGTTTCGGATTGGGGTTCTACTCCTCCTACAGCACAGAACACGGCAATAGCCCCGTCCAGGACACGCAGGGATCGTTCTACTTCTGCAGTGAAATCTACATGTCCCGGTGTATCGATGATATTGATCTGATAATCTTTCCAGAAGCAGGTAGTTGAAGCCGCGGTAATGGTGATCCCCCGGTCCTGTTCCTGATCCATCCAGTCCATCGTTGCTTCCCCATCATCCACCTCTCCGATCCGATGACTCTTTCCCGTATAATAGAGGATTCGTTCAGTAGTAGTAGTTTTCCCGGCATCTATGTGGGCCATGATGCCGATATTTCTGAGTCCTAGAAGTTTCATGGGTTTGCTCCGCGGATGTATCCTACCATATCGGAGACATTAAGGAAAGATATACGTGCATTGACTTTTTACCTAAAAACCCCTTAAATGAACCGGGCAGGAAGATGTTTTATCCGCAAAGTAGGTTTCGTTTTGTCCCAGACAAACGGAGAAAACGAAAGGCAATAGTAAAGTTTATACTGGTTCTCGGGCTGATTGCGATAGGAGGTTCAGGCTTAGTTTGGGGGACACGGTGGGTGGTGCGGAGGTTGCCTGTTTCCAACACAGAGGAACAGAAAGCTATCCTTGAGCTATGGAAACAGAGAAATTATGAGGAGATTATTACGATTACGGAAGCAAAGCTTGAGAAGAAGCCGATGGATCCTTTTTACCTCACGTTTAACGGATTTGCTCATTTCTATAGAGGAGTGAATCAGGCTACGACAGAGCAGAAGATCCAGGAAATGGATCGAGCGATCGTATCCTTACGAAGGGCAAAGTTAGCCAATCACCTTCCCCTGGAAGGGGAAGTAGACTATATCCTGGGAAAAGCATACTTCCTTAAAGGTCCAGCCTTTTCCGATCTATCAATCCAATACCTGGAAGAATCCTTAAAAAAAGGATACGTAGGAGCAGATACGTACGAATACCTGGGACTGGGATACATGAACCTTTCCGATCTGGACAATGCGTTATCCTATTTCCTTAAAGCCCTTGAGAATAATTCTTCCGATCTTCTCCTCCTAACTCTAGGCCAAACATACTATCAGAAGGGGGATAAAGGAAAAGCGGAAGAGTTCCTGATGCGGAGCATCAATAAATCACAGGATCCGGCAGTACAGCAGAAGGCACGGTTTCTTCTGGGGGACATCTATTTTCAGAATAAAGACTATTTGAAAGCGGAAGAACAATTTAAGAAAATACTCGACTTGAATACGCAGAATGCAGATGCTCATTACTTTCTAGGGGAAATTTACGCCGCTTTAGGAGATGCTATGAAAGCTCGTTCTTATTGGCGTCGGGCCGTACGGATCAATCCAAAACACTACGGCGCTTTGAAGCGCCTCTACGGTTAAAGAAGGTTATAGAAAAGGAGAAATATCCATGGGGAAAGGATCGTTGTTCAACGGGTTTTCTACAGACATAGGGATCGATCTGGGAACCTGTAATACGCTTATTTATATAAAAGGAAAGGGAATTGTTATTAACGAGCCTTCTGTAGTGGCGGTAGAACGGGGAACGAAACGGGTTGTAGCCGTAGGATCGGAAGCAAAACGGATGTTGTGGAAAACTCCTGGAGATATTATTGCGATTCGTCCTTTACGAGATGGAGTTATTGCCGATCTGGAAGTCACAGAAAAAATGATCCGCCACTTTATTTCCAAAGTATTGCCTCGGAAATGGCTCATTAAACCCAGAATGGTAATTGGAGTCCCCACCTGCATTACGGAAGTAGAAAGGAGAGCTGTAGAGGAATGTGCGTATAAAGCGGGAGCAAGGGAAGTGAAAGTAATCGAAGAATCCCTCGCTGCCGCTATTGGAGCGAGTATACCCATTTTTGAACCGGCCGGGCATATGATCTGCGACATAGGGGGGGGGACAACAGAGATTTCCGTAATTTCCCTGGGAGGAATGGTAGTTACCAACGCTATTCGGCTAGGGGGAGATGAGTTTGACGAAGCGATTATTAAGCATGTGCGAATCGTACATAATCTGATCATTGGAGAACAAACAGCGGAAAATTTAAAAATGGCCATTGGGAATGCTTCCCCGGATGTCAAGATTGAAAAGATGGAGATTAAGGGAACCGATGCCATTACCGGTTTACCCCGGAGGCTGGAGATCGATTCAGTCGAGGTCAGGGAAGCTCTACAGGAGCCTATCAATGCTATTGTAGACGAAATTAAGCGAACCCTGGGACAGACTCCTCCGGAACTAGCGGCCGATATTGTAGAACGAGGGATCGTTATGACAGGAGGCGGGTCCTTACTAAAAGGCCTA
This sequence comes from Spirochaetales bacterium, assembly GCA_017998025.1. Classification (GTDB taxonomy): domain Bacteria; phylum Spirochaetota; class Spirochaetia; order DTKZ01; family DTKZ01; genus DTKZ01. Next base: position 1,223 of record JAGODW010000039.1, on the reverse strand, counting down.
TCCAAGCTGATCTCCAAGGAAACAGGCGTTCCCGTTATCCTTGCAGAGGATCCTCTAAACTGCGTAGCCCTGGGTGCCGGCATGTACTTCGACTATGCACGAGACATGCATAATACGAGGACAATGTACAAGAATTTAAACGGATAGCGTTTTAGGTACGAATGATTTCCCGGTCTTTCTTTGGAAAACATAAGGTCGGACTTCTCCTGGGTTCGTACCTAACTTTTTGCCTCGTTTCTATAAGTATTTCTACACGGACAGTAAATATCCGTCCAAAGGAGATCGGATTAAGCATTTTTTCTCTCTTTCAGTATGGAGTAAGCTCGGTACAGGAATTTGTAGGAAGCACGGTGAATTCCATTCGAACCCTCCGCGATCTTAAGCGAGACTATGAACAAGCAATGGAACGGGTTCGCTACTTTGAAAAAATCGAAAAACAGTATACAGCTCTCGAGGAAGAAAACCAGCAGTTAAAGGAACTCCTTCAATTTTCCCAGAATCTGGAATACAAAAATATACCAGCGCGAATCATAGGGAAAGATCCACAGAACTATTTTTCTACCATCACTGTGAATAAAGGCTCCCTTCACGGCGTACGGAAGAATATGCCGGTAATCGCCATCCAGGGGGGAAAACAGGGATTAGTGGGAAAAATTATTCAAACAGGATTTAATTCCTCAACCATTCAACCAATCTATGATCCGTCCGCCTATGTGGCGGCTCGTCTTTCTCAATCCCGCTACGAGGGTCTTGTAAATGGATCCGAGGAAGAAAAGATCTTTATGCACTATGTGAAACGGTTTGCCCGTCTCAATATACACAACGGAGAATTAGTCGTTACTTCGGGGATGAACTCGATATTTCCTCCGGGAATTCCTATAGGTACCCTCAAGGCAATCCATGTTCGGGAGTATGACACCTCTCTTGAGCTGGAACTTGAGCCAATTATTGATTTCGGGCGGCTTGAGTATGTATACATCCTTCAACCGATAGAGAGAGCTCCTTAACATGCGAAATGTATTTGCTGTGCTCGTAACAATCCTGCTGGTTATTCTTCAGTCAACCCTCCTGAATAAAATTGCGATCCAGGGTGTAAAACCGGATCTCTCCCTTCTGTCAATGATCTATCTCTCTAATAAAAACGGGAAAATTTTAGGTCAGACCCTCGGTTTTTGTTCAGAACTTGTGTAGGATTTCTTGATTGTCTCTCCACTGGATTTTAA
>JAGODW010000038.1 GCA_017998025.1 Spirochaetales bacterium | reverse complement strand
GACCAGCTTGGCACCCTGTTGCCCTGGAACATTGACCCGGAAGCCTTCCATGAGCTCATCGTTGAAGACGCCCGGATCTCCCTGGATTCCAGCTCTATTTTCTGACCGGTACCCTTTGAGAACCAACTGTTGTTGTACTGCCTACGTGGTTGTTTTGACGGTTACATATATACAGAGTACTATTTCTCCTATGTTGCTTGTATAACCTTATAAAAAATTGCTGGATTAATTAGGAACATTCTTTTACCATAGACAAAAAAAGAAAAAATATCACTTATTTTTCCAAATAATTTCTTGACTTTCAAGAAAATTAGTATACAATGTACTTGATACAATTTTTAATTGCATGCTATAAAATTCATCATTGTGGGTATGAGAGGGAAAATCCGGGGCTAAGAAAAGCTCACGGTTAAATATTTGTTTGAGGAGGAAATTATGAAAAGAAAAGGTTTACTGCTATTGGCAGTAGCTATTTTTTCTTCCTTCGCGTTCGGAGGTGGAAAAAGTGAAGGTAGCGCTTCTTCCGCTAAAAAGACCTACAACATCAATGTTGCATCGGTCTATGCGGCAGAGGGTAATATTCATGAAGGAATGGTGAAATTCAAACAGCTCGTTGAAAATAAGACACAGGGTAGAATGAAGGTCACAATTCATGTTGCAGGCGCAATGGGTGGAGAGCGTGAAGTTGTAGAGGGGATTTCGAATGGTACGATAGAAATGGGCGCCCATGGGGGCATGGATATTATGTTGTACACACCCGAGTACTCTGTTTTTGAGGAAATGTTTGTAATTCGTGATCTCGATCATTTAGAAAAATTTTGGAATACGATAGGAAAAGAAATATCGGAAGATATTGCAAAGCGTAAAGGCATTTTAACGGTAGGCACTGTCCCTAGAGGATCAAGATATGTTACTGCAAACAAACCTTTAAAAACACCCAATGATCTGAAAGGTTTAAAATTTCGGTTGCCGGATTATCCCATTCGTATAAAATATTTCGAGAGCCTTGGAGCATTACCAACGATCATTGCTTTCCCGGAATTGCACTTAGCTTTAAAAACTGGAGTGGTCGATGGTCAAGAAAATCCTCCTGAGACCATTTATAACTACAAATATTATGAAGCACAAAAGTATTTAATTGCAACACGACATTTGTATTCATCGAACAGATACGCTGTTTCGAAAAAATGGCTCGATAGACTTGATCCAGAAGATCAAAAGATGATTTTGGATTCCTGGGAAGAGGCTACTAAATACGCTAGAGAACTCGTTAAGGATCCTGATGCATTTTATATTGATAAACTTGTAAACGAAAAAGGAATGGTTCTTATCGAACCGGATCGAGAAGCTTTTGTCAAAGCCATTGAGCCGATCTTACAGCAGTATGACAAACAATGGGCTCCTGGATTAAGAGAGCGAATCAGAAATATAAAATAGAAGTACAAGAACATAGCCCTCCGTAAGGAGGGCTAATATTTCTTCCCAGGGGTAATAGAATGAGAAAGGTCTTAGATTATATTAATGGTCTATGCATGTTTCTGATGTTACTGATTGTTCTTATCCAAATAATTGCTCGTCTCATAATAAAAATTCCTACATCATGGTCAGTGGAAGCGGGTACCATCCTTTTTGTGTTCGTAGTTTTTCTGGGAATTGCATCGTTGACTCGATTAAATATACATCTACGAGTAGATTTCCTTTATAATCTACTTAATAATAAAACGAAGAAAATCGTTGATATTGTAAATTCGCTCCTTATATTGATATTTCTATTTTTCTTTTCCATTGGAGCTTTCCGAAATATTCGCTTGAACTGGAATGTGAGTACTCCTACCATAGAATGGTTTAAATGGGGATATGTGTATTTGATGGTTTTTATTTCAACACTGCTAAACGGTTTTTATTATTTAGTGAAAACTATTTCTGATATTAAATCCATAGGTGAATAATTATGATTTTATTAATGACAATAGGTCTCATCTTTTTCATGGCGACAGGTATCCCTGTAAGTTATGCACTTTGCTTGATAAGCCTTATTGGATTTACCGTGGATGTAGGTCCAGATATAGTCTGGATGAGCTTAGAAGCAATATCACAGAAGATGATTTTTGGACTGTCGAATTATCTTTTGTTATCGATCCCGTTTTTTATACTAGCGGCTAAATTAATGAATAGTTCAGGTATAACTACGCGCATCTTTAACTTCGCGAATGCAACTGTAGGGTTTTTACCAGGAGGTCTTGCACATGCCAATGTTCTGGCTAGTTTGATTTTTTCTGGGATGTCAGGAACGGCAGTTTCGGATGCTGCTGGGCTAGGACAAATCGAAATGCAAGCTATGTGTGAAAACGGTTATGATAAGGAATTTAGCGTTGGTATAACAGCAGCCTCCTCTACAATAGGGCCTATTTTCCCACCAAGCGTTCCTATGGTCGTATATTCCCTGATTTCAGGAGCTTCTGTTGGGTACCTTTTTATTGGCGGTGTTGTACCAGGCCTCTTAATGACTTTAACACTTATGATCATGGTGACTTATATATCTAAAAAGAGACATTATTTTCGCTATGAAAAACCTTCTTTGAAACAATTTTTAGTTAATTTTCTTAAAGAGTTGATGAATGTTTTTCTACCTTTGTTAACACCGGTTATCCTTCTAAGCGGCATTTGGGGCGGATTTTTTACCCCCACAGAAGCAGCTGTTGTCGCTTTTACATATGCATTTATCTTGAGCTACTTTGTATATAAAGAGACTAACTTTAGTGGTCTTTTGAAAGTCTTTATAGAAACTGGAAGGGAAACGGCCTCAATCGGTTTTATTATTTGTGCTTCTTCTTTTTATGGATGGGTTCTTGCAAGATCTGGTGTGACAACACAACTTGGAGAAGCAATTGGGAGTATTAGTTCCAGTCCACTGGTTATCCTTATTATTATAAATTTATTTTTGCTGCTAATTGGATGTTTTATGGAACCCACTTCAGCGATTCTTGTCATTGGTCCCATACTGATGCCTATTGTAACGAAATATGGGATAGATCCTGTTCACTTTGGTGTTATGATGGTGCTAAATCTTATGATAGGTCTTTTAACTCCTCCTTTTGGTGTGGTTCTTTTTATTATGCAAAACATTTCTGGCCTGCCCTTTACGAAGGTTATAAAGGGAACTTTACCCTTCATGGTACCTTTATTCATTGTACTTCTCCTAATAACAGTATATCCCAATATTGTTCTTTTACTTCCAAGACTTCTTATGCATTAGCATATTCAATCAGCGAGAGGAGTAATCTATGAAAGCTATAGTAAAAACAAAGATAGGAGACGGTTTTGTTGAAATCAGAAATATGCCTGAACCGAAAGCTTTGAAGGATAAGGTTAAAATCAACGTAAAATATGCTGGTATTTGCGGTTCGGATCTGCATATTTATCATAACGATATAGATATTCCGATCAATCCTCCTGTAATCATCGGACATGAGTTCTCAGGTGTCATCGAATCGATCGGAGAAAACGTTGAAGGATGGACGACCGGAGAAAGGGTTGTATCAGAAACAGCCTATTCCTATTGCGGAAATTGCTATAACTGTATAGAAGGGTACTATAATTTATGTGATTCTCGCAAAACTCTCGGCTATTGGTATAACGGTGTTTTTGCACCGCATACAATTGTCCCTTTTGAACGAATGCATAAACTTCCAGAATGCGTTTCTTTCGAGGAGGGAGCATTACTAGAACCCCTTGCTTGTGTTGTACATGCAATTGAAGACCACGCTCAAATCAAGGCAGGTGATATTGCTCTTGTAACTGGCCCGGGGCCCATCGGGCTTATGACAATGCAGGTAGCCCGTGCAAATGGAGCAGAAGTTATCGTAACAGGAAAAGAAGCTGATGCTCAACGATTGAAAATAGCTGAAAGCTTGGGTGCCATGAAAACTGTCAATATAGACCATGAAGACTTGCTAAGCGTTTTAGAAGACCTCACCGAAGGCAAAGGGGTAGATCTTGCCTTTGAATGTTCAGGAAAAGAAGGCGGGGTATCTATCTGTATAAAGGCTCTGCGGAAACGAGCTCAATTTATTCAGATAGGCGTCCTGGGTACTCTGTTGGACCGAATGGATTTCGAACGGATCAGTTTTAGGGAAATTCGTACTACAGGTTCTTTCGGGTCTAGAAGGGCGAACTGGATAAAGGCGATTCAATTGGCTGAAAAAGGCAAAATAAAGCTGAAGCCTCTCATAGGAGAGCAATTTCGCCTGGACGATTGGGAAGAAGCTTTCGCTACGTATGAACGAAAGGATAGTATGAAAATACTTTTCGATCCCAATCTTTAATGTGTAAGAACAACTGTGAATCTCACGGCTATCCTTTAGCCTCACATATTGAACAAGACTTTTAAGAAGGAAAGAATTTTTATGACCTCATATGAACGGGTAAAAACCACCATTCAGCATAAAGAACCGGATCGAGTGCCTGTTTTTGCGTCTTTTACCTCTGAGATGTCTGAACGTCTAAGGGATGAGCTGAATGTAGGATCGGAAGATCTAGGTGTACAGCTGGGAAACGATATGATTCAAGTAAGCATCGGGATAGAAACAAGTAGCAGCTACAGCAAAGAGCCTGAATTCGTATGTCCCTGGGGGATAACGTGGAGAAATGTGCGGAATCAGTTTGGAAGTTATTCCGAGATTGTTCAATTCCCCCTGGCAGGTGATGAAGAAAAGCTGTCCAGATGGAGTATTCCTGATCCGACTAAAAAAGAACTCTATGAACCGATGAAAAGGGTTATAGATCAGTATGGGAAAAAGGTCTGGATTGCCGGATCTTGCAGATGCACCCTGTTTGAAACAGCATGGTATTTACGGGGAATGGATGAGTTTATGGTAGATCTTCTCACGAACGAGGACTATGTAAACGCGTTGTTAGATAAGATAATCGAGTATCCCCGGTATGCATTGAACGAATATATCGATAGGGGCGCTGACATGGTGTGGGTGGGAGATGATGTTGCCACGCAACAGGGAATGATGATCTCTCCCGAATTATGGAGAAAATATTTTAAGCCTCGATATGCCAGGCTATTTAATGAATTTAAAACAAAAAATCCAGATATCATCATTGCATACCATAGTTGTGGTAACTGTTCAGAAATAGTTGCAGATTTAATTGAAATCGGATTGGATGTAATTCATCCGCTTCAACCCCTAGCGATTGATCCCATTGAGGTAAAAAGAGAATATGGGAATCGTCTAACGTTAATGGGAGGACTGGATATTCAAATAGTAATGCCCGGTGGATCACCAGAAGATGTTAAAACTGAAACAATACGACTGATGAAAGGATGTGGTAAGGGCGGTGGGTTTATTATTGGAGGTGCCCATCATTTCCAAAAAGATACCCCTATCGAAAATATTCTTGCATTTTATAAAACGGTGAAGGAAGAAGGTGTCTACGATAAGCTTCGATTTAATCCGATTATCTCAACGCAAGAGGCTCTAAGAGGTTTGGAGTATAGAATCCGCGAGAAAAGGAATGAGAAATGAATTGTGCCTCTACAACACATAAAGAACGGGTATTAAGGGCGCTATCCCATAGTGAAGCTGATCGGGTTCCCTTTGATCTAGGAGGCATAAACAATACTACAATGCATGTGGAAGTTGAAAAACGATTATGTAAACATTTATCGTTACCTCTACAAGAGAGCAGAATCGGCGCTCGTGATCAGCAGATTGTAATTCCATGTGAAGATTTACTCCGCTATTTCGATGTAGATACCCGAAGTATTTATTTAAAAGAATGCAGAGAGTGGGAGTTCCGGGATGGGATATATTACGATCAGTTTGGCATTGGAAGGAGGTACGATAATTTTTACTATACGATGTGCAGCCATCCGCTTCAAAAAGCTGATTCTATTGAAGAAATTGACGCCTATGAATTGCCGGATCCCCTATCGCCTAAGCGGTTGGATGGTCTGGTAGAAGAAGCTAAAATCTATCATAAGGAATATTTTACCATCCTTGAAGGATTGAGGGAAGTTTTATTTGGGCTTCCTTCATGGATACGGGGAATGGAGAAATTTTACATGGATTTACTGTTAAATCCTGTATTTGCTGATAGGTTATTGGAAAAGATTTTGTCGTGGGAATTGCAGATGCTGAAATATATTCTTGATAGGCTGCATCCGTATCTAGACATGGTAAAGATTGCAGATGACTTAGGGACACAGCAATCTCTCCTTATATCACCAGATGTTTATCGTGAGTTTATAAAGCCTCGGCACAAACGATTGATTTCTTTTATCAAGAACGAATATGGATTACCGGTTCTCTTACATTCCTGTGGAGCTGTTCGTCCCTTAATTCCAGATTTTATAGAAATAGGAGTAGATGCACTAAATCCTGTGCAAATCACGGCAGCTGGGATGGATCGTAAATCATTGAAAGAAGAATTCGGACCGGCTATTTGTTTCTGGGGAGGCGGTATTGATACTCAAAAGATATTGCCCAAAGGTACGAAGAAAGAAATTATGGAAGATGTAAAAGAAGCTTTGGATATATTCAAACAAGGGGGCGGATATGTGTTTAGCCAGATTCATAATATTCAGCCGGATGTTCCCGTTGAGAATATTGTTATAATGTATGAGGCTTTTAATGAGTATGCAACGTATGAAAGATAGAGGGCAAAGTTACGCTGATATGAAACTTTGTTATCAGGTTTCAACCCCCGAAGTATACCGGGCACCGGGGGTTACCTCCTATCAGGGAGATTTCCGGGAATCTCTCGATGCTCTGGTTGCCTGCGGGTACGATGATGTGGAACTGATGGTACGGGATCCCCGGCAGCTGAATTTCAGAGAGATCGAGACTATCGTACGGGGGTACCCTTATACCGTTCCTATGATCTGTACCGGAGAAATCTATGGCCAGGATAAACTCTCCTTCGCAGACCCGAACGATGCAATTCGAAACGAGGCTCTGGAACGGGTAAAGGCTTCCATCGACCTGGCCGCATTGTTTGGCCGACAGATCAATCTGGGGAGGGTTCGAGGAGGATACCTCCCGGGAATAGACACGAAAACAACTTACGAAAGGATATTCCGGGCGATCTGTGAGATTACCGCCTATGCAGAAAAAACGAACGTTATCGTTGCCCTTGAACCGGTAAACACGCTGGGACTGAACTTCATCAATACGACGCTGGAAGGTTTAGCGTTTGTGCAGAGGGTTGGATCCCCTGCGTTCCGGCTCATGGTAGATACCGCTCATATGTATATCGAGGATAGGGACATTGAGGACAGTTTAAAGCAATGCCGGGAGTATATTACCTTTGTACACCTGGCAGACTCAAACCGAAAATACCCCGGGGCTGGAAAGTTCGACTTCCCCTCCTTTTTTAAGATATTGAATGAAATCGGTTACGAAGGTGATGTAAGCGTAGAAGTTTTTCCCCTCCCCGATCAAGACACGGCCCTTAAAAAAAGTTACGAGTATATCAAACCTCTTCTTTAAGAACCATTTAATTTTCATATCCTTGCTAAATCTTGATAGAAAGTAAAAAGATTTGATCTAAACTGCAAAAAATGATTTGACAGCTCCTTTAACAATACGGTAAAATTAAAGACAATCTATAATTTTTAAGGGAGGTAATGAACAATTATGAAAAAGAGCGCTTTGATGATTCTGGTTTTAATCTTTTGTGTCTCATTCCAGGGTTTTGCCGCAGGTGCTTCGGAAAAAGCGGCAGAAGCTCCTAAAACAATTAAAATCGCCCTGAGTGCGCCCTTCACTGGTTTAGGATCGATTCTAGGAGACTATATCAAAGAAGGCGCTCTCCTTGCCGTGGATGAGATCAACGCCGCGGGTGGAGTAAACGGAGCAAAGTTTGAGCTGGTTGTATACGACGATAAAGCCGATGCCAGTATGGCCGCCACAGTGGTTCGGCGAGCTCTGTTTGATGATAAGGCTGTAGCTATCTTTGGACCGAACATGAGCAGCGCGGTTCTCGGCGTCCATACACTGGCACAGCAAGCGCGGAGGCCGATGCTTGTCGGAGCTACTTCTCCGTCCTTTCGATATGATAAAGTTAAAAACGATTTTCTATTCCGTCTGAGAGCAGACGACGGCGTGAAAGTAGCTCAGCAGGTTAAGTACATTGTAGAAAACTTGAAGGCTAAAAAACCAGGTGTCATTTACGGATCCACCGATTATTGCACCTCTGCTCTGGATGTAGCAAAAGAGACGTTTGCAAAGTATGGCATTCAGATCGTTGCGATGGAGCAGATGAAAGAAGGGGATAAAGACGCCACAGGGCAGATTCTAAAGCTGAAGAATGCCGGAATAGATTGCCTGGTTGGATTAACTCACGAACCAGAGGCGGCTGTAGCAGTAAAACAGGTACGACAGCTACAACTCAATGTACCGATTGTAGGATTCTCTGCCTGGGGAGTGCCCGCGTTTACCGACCTGGCAGGCGATGCGGCGAAGGGTGTAATTTCCGTACAGGGGTTTAATCCCGCTGATACCGATCCCGTTGTAAAGAAATTCGTAGACTCCTATAAAGCAAAATGGGGAAGGGAACCGAGTGATCCGGCGCAGTGCTATTACGATGGCGTTTATGTACTCAAGGAGGCTATAAAATTAGCTGGAAGTACCGATTCGGAAAAGATCGCCGAGGCACTAAAAAAAGTAGAGTATTACGGTGTACAGGGTCGAATGAAGCTGGATGCCTTGCATAATTTCACTAACGTATGCTATATCTCGGAATTCGACGGAAAGAATTGGAAGATCATCGCAAAACTATAATTTACACATTATTAGTAGCTTATCAAAATAGGGGATCGGTCCTGTGAAAAATATTACAGGGCCGATCTGCATTGCCATATCCCAAAGGAACAGCTATGGGTTTAAATGATATATTGCAGAGTGCCGTTGGAGGCATCTCAATCGGATTAACGTATGGACTAATCGGTTTAGGGGTTGTGTTTCTCTGGCAGAGTATCAACCGGATAAACTTTGCCAATATCAGTTCTGCTATGCTTTCCGCGTATTTATTTTACACGTTCTATTCGCAGCTTCACTTTGGTTTCATTCTATCCGCTCTATTGGCCCTTCTGCTGGTAGCCCTGTATGGGTTATTGCTTCGATATTTTATTTATGAACCGATCACCCGGAAAGGTGGCGGAAGGCTCGAATTCGTTATAGCGACGTTGATGATTTGCGTTTTCTGGTTATGCGTGATCAATGCTATATACGGAGGTTTGCCAAAACCGTTTCCACCTGTATTCGGAGAAGCTTCTCAATTTGTACAACTCGGAATCGTTAGCCTCCCATCCGTGTACTTCTGGATTTTTCTAGTGGCGGCAATTTTAATCGGGTTTCTCCATATCCTTTTAAGAAAAACCTTGATCGGGAAGATGCTTCGAGCTACAGCTCAAAACAAAGAGGCTGCAGCACTCATGGGAATCAATGTCAATTTTACTACTTCCCTCGCTTTTGTCCTATCCACAACCCTAGTTGGGATTGCAGGGATTCTTTTAGCTCCCATTTACTTCGTATCTCTCGAATTAGGAGGAGGAAGTATCGGGGTTAAAGGATTCTCCTCCGCTGTTATGGGAGGCCTTATTGACCCGTATGGGGC
>JAGODW010000037.1 GCA_017998025.1 Spirochaetales bacterium | reverse complement strand
ATAAAATTTACGGAAATTGATGCGGGGAATGCATCGGAACGGGTTGCAGCCCTCAAGGGAAAACAGATCGATCTAGTCAGTTTGCCGTATAGCGTAGCGAAAGGCTACGTCGACAATGGAGATTTCAAATGCCTTGGCATTATGGCGGAGAATAGGAATCCTTTTATTCCCGACGTTCCGACGTTTAAAGAGCAGGGATTTGATATTACCTTTACTAAATTCTTTTTCTTCGGCTTTCCTAAAGGAACGCCCCAGCCAATTATTGCCAAATTCGCTTCTACCGTGGAAAAAGTCATTAATAGAGAAGAATACGTAAAAGCTCTGAATAGGTACAATATGACTCCCAAATTTCTGGGACCTGATGCAGCCCGAGAATTTATGAGAAAGCAAGAACAAGAATACAAAGTATATGTGGATATGATGCTTGGTGTAAAGTAGCTTTATTCTCTTGGGTAATACAGCGGATGCAAATCCACTGTATTACCATAACTTATTATTTAAAGGAATGTCATGTCATGAAGAGATATCGCATGTTAGTTATAGGGATTTTTCTTGTACTCTATGCCCTAACTCTATATATTGCTACTTTTTATATGAAAACATTCTCTCTTGCACAGATTGGGCCGGAATTCGCACCACGGCTAATAGCGGGAACTTTATTGGTGCTTTCGGTGCTCCTAATCGTTTTAGAAATACGGCATCTTTCTGTAGATTGTTCTAAAGACGGCCAAGAAGAGGCATTGCAGATGGTTCCAGCTTTTCGCAGATATTCCAGTTTTATATCATTAGGGCTTTTATTTTTTTATCTAGTACTTCTAGAACCGGCAGGTTTTATTCTTGCCTCTACAATTTATTTGTTTTTTCAAATTACTGTTCTATATGGCCGGTTAGTTGCAAGAAAAATGATTCTTTTTCTTTGTATATCTTTCGGTATATCGAGCCTCATTTATGTAATTTTTGTGGAAGCTTTTTCCCTGATGCTGCCTTCAGGTTTGTTAGGATAGAGGAGATCAAACTATGTTGGAAAACTTTTTTATTGGATTCTCCCTTATTTTGCAGCCTTTCACTCTCCTGCTTACTCTGCTGGGAGTGATCATAGGAATAATATTTGGTGCTATACCCGGGCTAACGGGAACAATGGCTGTGGCTTTATGTTTACCTTTAACATTCGGTATTTCTCCAGTCAATTCGATGGCGATTCTAATAGGACTCTATATTGGGGCTTGTTCGGGCGGACTCATATCTGCGATACTTCTGAATATTCCAGGAACCCCTTCTTCTGTTGCTACTACTTTTGATGGCCATCCCATGGCAATGAAAGGCGAAGCCGGCAAAGCTCTGGGAGTTGGAATTGTTTATTCTTTTCTTGGAGGGCTTTTCAGTTTTTTGGTACTGTTTTTCATTGCTCCACCCCTTGCAGAATGGGCAGTAAAGATCGGTCCCTATGAGTATTTCGCGATAACGATCTTCGCCCTTACTTTGATCGCCAGTGTGTCTGGTGATTCTCTTCTAAAAGGTCTTATTTCTGGATTAATTGGTATGTCTCTGGCTTTGGTGGGTATATCCCCCATTGATGGATTTCCCCGTTTCACTTTTGGAATAATGGAGCTCAGTGCAGGAATTAACCTTCTTCCTGCCTTGGTTGGGCTTTTTGCAGTATCAGAGTTAATAAAGACATCTCAGGAGAATATAGATTTTTCTCAAAAGCCGACGATAACCCATTATAAAATCCGGGGTTTTGGATTTTCCTGGGCTGAGTTTCGTGACCAAATAGGAAACTTCATAAGATCAAGCCTTATTGGTACCGGCATCGGTATTTTGCCAGGAATAGGAGGAAATACATCTAATATTCTTTCCTATATCGCAGCTAAGAAGTTGTCTAAACATCCAGAGAAATTTGGAACTGGTATCATCGATGGAATCGTAGCATCGGAAACAGCAAACAACGCTTCAATAGGAGGAGCCCTTGTACCTTTACTAACCCTGGGGATACCCGGAGATTCGGTTACTGCAATGCTTATCGGAGCTTTCATGATACATGGGCTGACACCCGGTCCACTCCTTTTCGAAAACAATAGCGACCTTGTCTATTCGATTTTCGCAATCCTAATTGTAGCCAATTTTATAATGATTATAGTGGAGTTCTTCGGAATGCGCTTCTTTGTCAGGATGCTGAACATTCCCAAGTACATACTTCTTCCTGTAATTGTAGTGCTCTGTGTGGTGGGGGCCTTCGGTCTTAACAACAGGATATTTGATGCATGGATAGTGTTGATCTTTGGTGCCCTGGGATACCTTTTAAATACTTTTCAGTTTCCTTTGACCCCGACTATTCTTGGTTTCATCCTAACCCCTTTAGCTGAAATATATTTGCGCCGGGGACTTCAAATGGCGGAAGGGAATTTTTTCCTCTTTTTCACGAAACCAATATCTGCAATTTTTCTTATTCTTTCATTGCTGTCCATCCTTTTTGCAATAAAGAAAGAGATTAAGAATTCGATTTCTAACTAGGAGTGAGAAATGAAAATATCGCTGTATTCTTCTGTAGCTTTTAAACATCCTTTCGGTCTTAAGCGTGCGATTGAAATAGCACAATCCCTTGGTTACGATTCAGTGGATGTACGCGGGATGTCTCTAGATGTACCGGTGATTGAGGAGCGGCATATAAACGCTGTTGGATACGATATGATTGGTCCTGGGACTCTTGATAGTGCTGGGATAGAGGGTTTAAAAAAGACCCTGCAGGAGACGGGTATCGGACTATCCGGTATTTCCTGTTACAATGCATTAACCCTGCCCGAGGGGGAGCTTGCAGAAGATTCAATGCGTCGAATGCGGGAGATGATAGATTTTGCAGCCGAGTTGAGAATACCGTGGATGCGTCTTATTGGGTATTCAGAGAAACCATTTAAGGGGATCGAACTCGAAAGAAACTATGCAAAAAGGCTGTTTGCTCGGAGAATCCGAGAGCTCTGTGTGTATGCACAGCCTCTGCATGTCGGTATTCTGCTTGAAAATGGCGAGAATTGCATTCCAAATTCTTCTCGAGATACCCTGGATGTAGCCGAAATGGTTGCACATGAAAATCTGGGAATTGTGTATGATGTTTATAACGCATTATTCGAGGGGCTTGATCCGATAGAAGAGCTCAAACTGCTTCGAGGAAGGATATCATGCATTCATGTAAAAAATGCCCGGGTACAGGCGGCTGTAGGAAGTGAATATACTCCCAAGGGAGGCTCTTCGGGATTCGTTTGGACTTTGTTGAATGACGGAGATGTTGATTATCGGTCAATATTCGAGGAACTTATGAGTCAGAGGTTTGATGGAACTATTGTTTGTGAATATGCAAATCCCTACAAAGGGATGAGTCGTTCTTTTTGGGAAAACATGCCAGATCCTTATATTTGGGCAAAGGATGCAAAGGAATTTCTCGACAACTATGTAAAGGAGTATTCCAAAAAGACCGGATGAAGAATAAAGACTTTGATCTGCCAGTCATTAAAAAGAAAAATGCAAGTTTTATCGTCGCAAAAGAAATAGAGAAGCTCATAATCAATAATGTAGTAAATCCTGGAGATCAGCTTCCCTCCGAGAGGGAGCTGGCTAACCGATTCGGTGTAGGTCGGTATACCATTCGGGAAGGGTTGGCGGTGCTGCAAGCCCGAGGTATCATTCAGGTGTTTCCAGGCAAAGGGATCTTCGTTAATCAGGATGTTTCAAATGCCCTGGTTTCAATGCTGAACGATTTTTTTTTACAGGAAGAGAAATCCCTCGAAGATCTGGTAGAAACCCGCTGTATGATCGAAAGTAGCTCTGCTCTTCTTGCAGCTAGACGGGCAACAGACGAGGATATTACTGTTTTGGAAGGACATCTGCAGGTTCTTAAGGATGCGGGGAATTCCCAGGAACAGCTGAATGATGCGGACGAGAATTTTCATTTTTCCATAGCAAAGGCGACAGGTAATCCTTCATTCGAAGTAATTGTGAAGGGTGTGATTAGAACGGTAAAGCTGGAGATTCGGAAAAATATTTTTGAACTATCAAAGATGATCAACCTTATGGAGTCTGGAAACGACGAATTGTACACGAAAGAGTTCTATGAACAGAATTATCAGTACCATGTGGACATTTTCCAAGCCATTCGTAACCATAACGAACAAGAGGCATATTTCAGCATGTATCGGCATCTTTCTGAAGGTATCCTCATTCGGTATCTGGATCGCAAACTAAAAGAATCCCATCGTGAACCAGAGAATGAGTAAAATAGAACTCTATGGCAGGTTCTGGAAGAAGGAACCCATGGAAAAGCCTCTGGCAGGGTTTTCGGTGGGATGGTAACCGTCAAAACAACCACATCTTTTCGGTTGAGGTAAATTTTTCGATGGTATAGGTCTGGAGGACAATACCATGCGAAAAAGCAGAGAAGAGTGGGAAGTGATTATCGAACGCTACCGCGCCAGCGGTGAAAGGGCTCTAATGTGAAAAGTTCTGAAGAAGCAGAAAATCTTTATGAATGGATAAAGCACTTAAAATTGGAAACTAAGTCCTTAAATCAATCTATCATATACTGTGATTCATATTTTTCATAAATTAATAGATACTCTATCTCATATGTTCGATAAGAATCTTTACTCCGATGAGGATCAGGACACTTCCTCCAACGAGTTCGAGTTTTCCCTCGGCCAGGTGGCCGATTCTGTTTCCAAGAAAGACTCCTCCGATACAAACAACAAAAGTTACCCCTCCGATGATCAGGATGGGTTTAAGGATGGGGACATTGAGCAGAGCGAACGAGAGTCCAACTGCAAGGGCGTCTATACTGGTTGCGATAGAGAGGAGGAGAAGGGTAGGAACGTCGAGGCAGCTCTTATCATCACAACTGTTGTCGAGTTTTCGTGATTCGAGAATCATCTTTCCACCGATGAAGATCAGCAGGCCAAAGGCTACCCAATGATCAAAGTTTTCAATGTAAGAGCTGAACGTAAGTCCCGCAGCCCATCCAATAAGGGGCATGATAGCTTGAAAAATTCCGAAGGAGCATGCGATACGGAAGGCCTGTCTGACCTTCAGATCCTTTATGATGCATCCGTTGGTGATGGAAACCGCAAGAGCGTCCATGGAAAGCCCGAGAGAGATTCCCAGAATCGTGATGATAGTCATGATGACAGCTCCCGATATCAGAAAAACAGGAGGGCCGTGCCCCCCACTGCAATAACGGCACCGAATACTTCCCTCGGCAGTACGGGTTCACGGAAAAGGAAATGGGAGGGAAGGATAATGAGTACGGGTACAAGGGCCATGATGGTGGAAGCTATCCCGGTGCTGGTATGCTGGATGGCCAGAAGACTGAGGGAAACTCCCAGGAAAGGGCCGAAAAAAGCGCCCATGAGCATAACTTTCATCGCTGCTTTATCCTTGAGAGCTATCCAGAAGTTCTGGGTGCGCCGGCTGAATATCAGTACCGCACCAAATCCTAAGATACCCGCCAGGCACCGGATCTGAGTGGCGGAAAAAGCATTGTAGGAGGGAGCGCCATGCTTGCTCAAAATCAAGCCTCCGGCCTGTCCTAAGGCTCCTCCCAGGGCGAACAGGACTCCCCGTAAGGGATGGCGAAATTTTATTGGTTCTTCTCCTGGATCCCCTTTTTGTAGAACTACCACGGCGATTCCTAAAAGCGTCACGGCCATTCCTATAAAGCCCCGAAAACTTAACGTTTCCCCAAGGAATATCCATCCCAGAAAAGCGGAAAGGGGAGGAACGGATGCATAGATCAGCATGGATATCCGGGCTCCGATCTCAATAAACGCCTGGAAAAGAAGAAGGTCGCCTATTACGAATCCGAGTAAACCAGAGGCTCCCAGCCAGAGCCAGAGGGAGGGAGGAGCATCGAAGGGAAGCACCATCCCCCGGAAGATCCAGGAATACAGGGTAAGAAACAGAAATCCCATCATGAGACGAATGAGATTTAAGGAAAGGGTCCCTACCCGTTTTCCTGCGAACTCAAAACACAATGCGGTAATGGTCCAAAAAACGGCAGTGATGAGTGCCGCGAACTCTCCGATATGGGATGTGAGCATAGGGAAAACCTTATCATAATCAGAATAGATTGAAAACTACAGAAAAAAGGATAGAATGATACTATGGACTATTCTGAAGCGCGGGAAATTACCCAATATCTAAAAACGACCCCCCTGTTTTCGTACTTTGAGGAAGATCCATTGATAGATCTACTGAAGGATGCACGGGTGTTGCATTTCGAAAGTGCAGGCGAGGTGATCCGGGAAGGCGAATTCGGACCTGAGTTTTATCTCGTGGTGCGGGGAAACGTGGATGTAACGGTAAGCGAAGGGGAAAGGGAAGTCTTTATCAGTACGATCGGAGAAGGGCAATTCTTCGGAGAGGCCGGACTCTTTGCCCGGGTACGGAGAACTGCCAATGTGGCTGCTTCGGACGGGTCGGTGCTTGTAGCAATCGGAAGGAATACATTTCTTTCATTCCTTCAGAAACGGCCGAAAACAGGCATCCAATTCCTTATGTTGATCATCTACAGTCTGCTGAAAAAATTGCGGGGAGCGAACCAGGAGCTTGCCTTTGAACGAAAGTTTGATATCGATCAGGATGATATCGATAGTATTATCCGCGGGATCCTCGAAGAGGGGGAGGGAAAGGGTGATTAGACACACTACAAGAAGTTCGGCCTTTTTATGCGCTGGAATTGTACTGGCGATAGTGTTATCCTCCTGTGCTACCGTGCCCTACGTACAGAAAGAGGACAGGGTTTATAAATTAATAGAGTTGATCAATAGGGGAGAAGTGACCGAAGTGCCAGGTCTGGTTACAACTCCTTTTCTCGTGGACGGAGAAATCGTCCTTCTCCAGAAGGACCTGGTGGACTTCTGGGACAATCTGTATAACGCAGGATTTCAAATCCGCAATCCCCGGATTCGGCAGAACCGTTTTGCCATGCCGGAGGATGCACGAATGTTCCGGGATTCTATGGAAGTCCGGACGTTTTTCAAGAAGTATATCGATACGAATACTTCTCTTGTTGAGATTGAATCTGCAGATGGCACCTACTACTTTCTGCTGAATCGGGAAGTAAAGGGGTATCCGCGGATCCAGGGATTCAGGGGGCCGGTACAATGAAACAGCCTGTAACTCCAGGATTTATTCTCGCAGCGTTTTTAGGGATCGTCCTGCCCGGGTTTTCCCAGGAGGCCTTAACCGTGTACGTGGAAGGGGAAACTGCTACTAAGAACCTGGAAGGGAAGCTCCTTTCGCTGGAAATCGGAGATCCTCTGAAGAGTGGGGAATCGGTCATCACCAAAATTACCGGCCGGGCGGATCTGGAGCTTCCCAATAAAAGCACGATCCAGGTCAAGCCGAATACGGTGTTTACCCTGGGGGAAGTTGAGCTGGAAGGAGAGAAACAGACCGTGCTTTCTACGGCTGTGGGGTCCGTTGCGTACCGATTGAATAAGTTTACCGGCCGGGGACCGTCGATACGAACGGCCGGGGCTATAGCAGGGGTTCGGGGAACAGACCTTACCGTATATGCGGGAGCGGACGGTTCTACCCTGGTTGTGGTGGAAAAGGGCACGGTGGCTGTGGAATCAGCCGGCGAAGAGGTAATTCTGGAGACCAACGAGGCAGTGGAAGTGAAGGCAGGAAGCCCGCCGGGACAGAAGTTCTCCTGGATCGGAAAACAGATCGACTACAGCCAGTGGAACCAGGGAAAGCTGGAAGAGTTCCTACAGGATCCCGTGGCAGGCCTTTACCGGGTGGCGGATCAGCTGGAAGCGTACCGGAAAGGGATGGAAGAGATCCTCCCCGAGCTAAAGAAGGCAGAGGAGGAATGGGCAGCGAAATATGAAGAGTTAAAAAAAGCTGTAGAAGCGAAAGACGAGGAGAAAGCTTCCAACCTTCGGGAAGAATTGATAAAGGGTGTAGGGGAGGATCGTCGTATTCTATTCCTTAACAAACGATTCTACGCTCTATCTTACCTATCCATGCGGCGGTATGTGGTAGGCGGTCTATACCTGCAGATGAAAGCACGGTACCTTACAAAGCCCACGGACGAGATATTTATCCAATATAAAGCATTGCATGAAGAGATCCTGAAGCAGTATGAAGAGATCATCGTTCCCCATCTGGTAGAGGCGGATATTTAGACTATCCCTTAGGAGGTTTGTATATGGACAGAAATATTTTAAAAAGCCCTATAGTAAAGACCCTGCGTTTAGTAGTAGGGGTTGTTGCGCTGTTGAGTATATTTTTCGGGTGCGACCTAGCCGGGTCCAAAGGCGCTTCTATTGAAGAACAGATCGATAGTTTCATAGAGGATATAAATGCAGGCCAGTACGATAACCTGTATACCCATTTCCATCCCACAGAAACTGCAAAGTATGATGAGATAAAACCGGCTGATTATTGGACTACGATTTTCCCTGCAGGCGATTATAGTTTAAGTAATAAAAGTATTGTCGGTTCAACCTGTACTGGTAGGATAACCGGGGGTGACTCTTTGTATTCCAATACTCCCATCACCTTTTATATGGCGAAAGACGGGGACGACTATATGATAAAAAAATTAGTTATAGAAGAGACTACGATAGTAGACAGCATGATCCCGTATTAAATACAGCGCAATCACCCCCAGAGAGGATGCATAACAATTTTAGGGTTTCTTAATTCAAATCCAGTGGGAGGGAGCCATGATCTATTCGGGAGTGTCTGTTTTTACGGGAAAGCCGGTGGAAGTAAGGGTGGAAAAAGGCACGATCCAGGAAGTGCGGGAGGTACCCGCAGCCGAGGGGCTTCCGTATCTATCTCCCGGGATTTTGGATATACAGGTCAACGGGTATCAGGGAGTTGATTACAGCGACAAACAGTTATCCCCGGAAAAAGTACTGGAGATTTGCCGTGCACTGGCAAAAAAAGGAATAACCCGGCATTGTCCCACGATCATTACCAATCCCCGGGAACGTATCCTTCAAAACCTTCGAACCCTGCGAACTGCCTATAATCGGTATCCCGTGGTACGAACGTCTATAGTCGGTATCCATCTGGAAGGTCCTTTTCTCTCCGATGAAGACGGCCCCCGGGGTGCACACGATAAACTCTATGTCCGGGATCCGGATATTGGGGAGTTCGAGGCATGGCAGGAAGCTGCTGAGGGGCTGGTAAAAATCGTAACCCTTGCCCCTGAGCGGAAAGGCGCTCTCGAATTGATCCAGCACCTGAATAAAAACGGGGTAATTGCCGCAATCGGCCATACAGGAGCTTCTCCCGAGGTTATCCGGGAAGCGGTACAGGCCGGAGCGCGGTTATCGACCCATTTAGGGAATGGGAGCCATGCACAGATCCCCCGGTTAAAGAACTATATCTGGGAACAGCTGGCGGCGGATGAACTGTATGCCAGCATTATTTGCGATGGGTTTCACCTTCCTCCTGCAATGATGAAGGTCATTAGCCGCGCGAAAGGGCTGGAACGGTTGATTCTGGTAAGTGATGTGGCCTTCCTTTCTGGATTAACGCCGGGGTACTACAAGTGGGGAAACCTTGACGTGGAACTCCATCCGGATGGACGGATTACCCAGAGAAATAGTCCGTTCTTTGCTGGAGCAGGGCATCTGCTGGATCGAGGGATTGCCCAATTCGTGAAACATACGGGAAACAGTCTTTCCCGGGCCCTATCCGCCTGTACGTTGAATCCAGCACGCCTTCTCGGATTACCCGAGACACACTTTACCTTGCAGGTG
>JAGODW010000036.1 GCA_017998025.1 Spirochaetales bacterium | reverse complement strand
TGTTCCTCCTCTTCAGTACCAGACCTTGCTGATTCTCCCCTGCGATCACTCCTTTGCCCATACGGTAGGGCTGTACTGCGGGATTCTTCGAGGGATTTCTGTCTATTTTGTCGATTCCCGGGGCGGAGGAATGGGGATGGTGAGGAATATCCCTGCGAATCTTCTCGAAACAAATCCAGTATTTCTCCTTACTGTGCCGTCTCTTTCGGGCAATTTTATGAAGAAAATTCAGCAGGGGATTCAGGAGAAAGGTCCGCTGGTAAAGGCTCTCTTCGATCTGGGTATTCGAGCAGGGATTCAGTATTACGGAGACGGGTTCAATCGGCCCTCTTTCCGGGTACGGGCAAAGTATTGCTGGATCCACAGGCTGATAGACCTGCTGATATTCCGGAAGGTTCGAAAAATCTTTGGAAATCAGTTTCAGTTTTTTGTAGGAGGAGGAGCTTTACTGGATATCCGGCAGCAGGAGTTTTTTAATGCGTTAGGAATCCCTGTGTACCAGGGATACGGTCTTACAGAAGCCGCTCCGGTGATTTCCTCTAACACGCCGTTTGCACATAAATTCGGGACCTCGGGAAAGGTGTGCCCATCCGTTACCTGTAAAATTCTAAAGGAAGACGGGAAACCGGCCGGAATCGATGAGATCGGCCAGATCTGTATCCAGGGTGCCAATGTGATGAAGGGGTACTATCGGAATGAAACAGCCACTCAAGAAACGCTTCGGGACGGCTGGCTTTATACAGGAGACCTGGGGTATGTGGATGAGGACGGTTTTCTCGTGGTGGTGGGGAGAGAAAAGGCTTTGCTGATCTCTTCCGATGGAGAGAAATACTCTCCGGAAGAGATCGAAGAGGCGATTCTTACCACTTCTCCCTTCATTTCTCAGGTGATGCTCTATAACGAACACAGGAAATACACTTCCGCCCTGGTTGTGCTGGACGATGAAGCGGTACGGAGATTCATTGCTAGAGAGAATATTCCTTCGGCGGAGGTTCTCCTGGAGCAAATTGGCTCTTCTATTCTGAACCTCCGGAAAGACCCGTACTACGGGAAGCGGTTTCCTTCCTGCTGGTTGCCGGTAACCTTTGCTATTCTGCCAGAGCCGTTCACAGAACAGAATGGGATGATAAACTCAACCTTGAAAATGGTTCGGCATCGGGTGCTGGAAGCCTATAAGGATGCGATCGAGTACCTCTATACAGATGAAGGGCACCTGCCCCGTAACCCCCGAAATCTGGCCGTCCTATCCAGATACTTTACCTCAATGGAGAACCGGGAAAAGGAATAATCTCTTTCCTGAGAGGCTTCTTCTAAGAGGCTTCAAAGAATTCTTTGTGGAGGGAACGTACCGCGTCCTCACAGTGTTCTTCGGGAACTACAAGGGAAAGATTGATGTGAGATCCGCCGTAGCTAATCAGTTTTATGGGGATCGACTGGAGCGCGGAAAAAGTTCGGACAAAGTATTCTCCCTGCTCCCAGATGTCTTTCCCTACGATGCAGATAATCGAACGGCTCCGCCGAATATCCACCTCAGAGAATTGTTGTAACTCATGGATGATCTCTCTAAGGCGGCTTACGGTATCCACGCTCATGGTTACCGAAACTTCCGATGTTGCAATAAGGTCTACCGGCGTACGGTACTTTTCAAAAATGCTGAAAATCTTGCTGAGGAATCCGTAGGCGTTCAGCATGCGGGAAGAAACTACGTTAATAAGGGTGAGGGATTTTTTTGCTGCGATCGCTCGAATCCCGGCGCTCTCTACATCGGGTAAAATAACGGTTCCCGGATGTTCGGGATTGTTAGTGTTTTTTACCCACACAGGGATCTTCTGCTCTATCGCCGGCTGGATCGATGAGGGGTGAACTACCTTCGCGCCAAAGTAGGCTAGCTCTGCCGCTTCCTTATAGCTGATCTCGGGGATACTGCGGGCCTGAGGGATGATCCGGGGATCAGTGGTCATAATTCCGTCTACATCCGTCCAGATTTCTACTGCGGATGCTCCCAGAGCGGATCCAATAAGAGTCGCTGTATAATCTGAACCTCCTCTTCCCAGGGTTGTGGTTACTCCATCCTCGGTGGAGCCGATGAATCCCTGACAAACAATAAGCTTACCGGGCGATGGCTTCAGGTATTTCTTTGATAATTTTTTAATCTCTTTAATATTGGGAACTGCTGCAGAAAAGTTGTCATCCGTCCGCATAAAGAGGCGGGAGTCGATCCATTCCGTTTGAATCCCTCTCTCTTTTGCCAGGTAGGCGAGAAGAGTTGTGGAGAGAAGTTCTCCGAAGGAAAGAATCGTATCCAGGGTTCTCCGGGAACACTCTTTCAAGAGAGAAATTCCTTTTATTAAAGACCCCAGTTCCTGCTTATACTGATCAATCTGCGCAACAGCTTTTTCCAGCTGTTCTCCGCTGAGCAACTCCTTTGCCAGGGTGAGATGTCGGTTAAACATGTCTTCCAGAAGAAAAGAAGCGGTTTCCCTATCTCCGTCTGCAGCGGCCGCTGCCAGCTTAAGGAGAGTATCGGTGATCTTAGACAGGGCTGAGGCGACCAAAATGGGGCTATCCTGAATACGGCGCAGGGTGATATCCAGGGCGCGATCCATCAGAGCTGCATTCTGAACTGAGGTGCCGCCGAACTTAAGAACGATCATCGAGAGCCTCCAACTATTTCTGCATAATATGAAGCTAAAATACATATTTATGCAGTTTTGTCAATGGGAATCAGAGAAAGGGGCTTAGCAGGGGTGATATAATGGAACGGACGTTGCTTTTCAGGGAGGTACAATGTTCTTAGATGAGAACCTGTTGCGAATCGATGCGGGGAAAACCATTACACGAATAGTCGAATTTATAAGGAATGAGTATGCAGAATTTGGACGCAAGGGGATAGTCGTCCCGCTTTCTGGTGGCCTTGATTCGAGTGTTGTAGCGGCACTCTGTGTAAAGGCGGTAGGAAGCAGTCAGGTGATAGGCCTTATGCTTCCAGAACGACAGGGGAATCCCGCTGCGCAAAAATATGCGAAAAAACTGGTTTCTGTCCTTGGCATCAAGACCCGAACACTCTCAATCAGCAGGGCACTTTTTTCCCTAGGTGCCTACAGATTTGTGCTTTCGTTTTTCCCCGCAAAGAGGCTCAGGGATTATCTCGCCAGGAGGTACATGGAAAGTACGGGGGAAAACGTTCTTATCGATAGCATCCGGGGTTCTGCATCCAGCCTCAGAAGAAAGGCGCGAGCGGTTATCAACTTAAAACAGCGGGTAAGATTGGTTGTTCTCTATAAATATGCTGAAGAAAATAACCTTCTGGTGGTAGGAAGCGCAAATCTCAGCGAGGATCTTGTTGGGCTTTTTGTCAAATTTGGCATTGATGATGAGGCAGACTTGATGCCCTTAAAAAATTTATTCCGGACCCAAATTCTTCAGCTGGGAGAGTATCTCGAACTCCCAGCCGAGATTCTGAAAAGGCCTCCCAATCCGGATGTGATACCCGGAGTCGAGGATAAATATCTCGATATGCTTGGCATCCCTTCAGGTATGGTCGACCTTATTCTTTACGGCATAACAAACGGGATGCCTGTAGAAGAAATCGCTGTGCAGCTGCAGGTAGATAGAGGGAAAGTTGAAGATGTAAGAAAACTTGTGCATCTTTCGGAACAGATGCGATTTCATTCTTTAGCTCCTGTTCTTTAGTTAGTTTATCGAACCTTGTGTATCGTATAGCTAAGCATACGGGGGGGGAGGAAAATACACAAGGTTCGATAAACTAATCTTTGTAACAGATATTTCATATCCCTTGACCGGCCCAGGGCTGTGAGATATGTATAATCCTATGGGGCCACAGAAAAGGATTCCAGCGGCAGATCGGTTTGACCCTTCAGCAGTAGAACAGATCTGCAGAGAAATCGAAGAAGCGGACGGGAGGGAAGTGCTCTGCGTCGGCAAGCTCGATGGAGAGGGAAAGGTCGCAAGGATTCATGCAGTAGCCCATGGAAACGAACAGGCGGTTCCTGCTCTCTATCCCCATATGGAAAAGGGGGATGTTGTAATCCATAACCATCCCGGAGGAAACCTTACTCCCAGTGATGCAGATATCAGTGTAGCCTCCCGATTGGGAAACGAGGGAATCGGGTTTTTCATTGTAGATAACACGGTAAGCAGGGTGTACATCGTAGCTGAGCCGGTACCGGTGTCGGAACGGAAGCCTTTAGCATTAGAGAAATTGAAAAGGATCCTCGCACCCGGGGGCGCATTATCGAAAACGATCTCATTTTACGAACCCCGCCCCATGCAGGTAGATATGATGGAAGCCGTAGGTACAGCCTTCAATGACGGAGGGATCTGTATCGTAGAGGCAGGTACAGGAGTGGGGAAATCCCTTGCGTATCTATTGCCTGCCCTGGATTGGGTGATCCACAACGAGGAGCGGGTGGTTGTTTCCACTGCCACCATCAATCTACAGGAGCAGTTATACACAAAGGACATCCCTCTGGTGCAAAAACTACTCCATCGAAAGGTGGAAGTAGCCCTGGTAAAGGGAAGAGGGAATTATCTCTGCTGGAATCGGCTGGAGGAAGCTCTGGGGGAAGCCTCTCTGTTTGAAGAAGAAGGGGGAGTATGGGAGTCCCTGAAAGAATGGGCCAAAACCACCCCTGGCGGAACGCGGGGAGATCTTTCTTTTCCGGTAAGCGATACGGCCTGGAGCCAGGTTTGTTCCGAGTCGGATATCTGCACAGGCTTACACTGCCTTCATCGGGAACACTGTTTTTTCTTAAAGGCCCGAAGAGAAGCGGCAGCAGCCCGGGTGTTAATTGCGAACCATCACCTGGTTTTCTCGGATCTATCCTTTCGTATACAGGGAGCCGGATTTGAAAGCGCGGCCGTGCTTCCGCCTTTCCAGCGGATCATCTTTGATGAAGCCCATAACCTCGAGCATAGTGCTACCAGTTTTTTCTCTGAAACGCTCAACCGCTTTTCCCTGTTTCGCTTGCTAAACCGGTTACTTCGCTCTAAGGGGTCCCGGCGGTTAGGACTGGCGGTGAAACTTTCCAATATGGGAGCTTCTGGAAAGCTAATTGCTCGAATGGGAAAGAACCTGGAAAAAGTACGGGACACCTACCTGGGGCTGGAAGGGCAGGCTTTCACTATCCTGGAAGATACAGGTACCCTTCGATTGATGGGGGAGACTCTCCCCCCGCAGGAGGATGAATTTTGCAAAAGTCTGGCAGGATTCCAGCATGCTACTCTTTCTCTTGCGGAAATTCTGGGAGAAATTCTTTCCTCCCTTAGTGAGGAAGATAGGGAAACGGCCGAAGCGTATGAAGGGAAGATGATTCTTAACCGGATAGAACGGATCGGATCCCTCTGTGAACAGTTTCGTTCTCCGGAGGATACCCCGGACCGTGTACTATGGATCGAGCGCCGGCGGCTTAATACCGCAGATCCGATAGTAGAGTTCCATTCTACCCCTCTGGAAATTACCGGGCTGATGCAGGAGGCGGTGTACGAACCGTTTGAGACAGTGATCTTTACCAGTGCAACTCTCACAGTGAATCGTTCCTTTTCATTCTGGAAGTCCCGGATGGGCATAACAAAAGATCTTCGAAGGAAAGTTTTTGAGCATGCCTTCGATTCTCCCTTCGATTACAAAAAGCGTGTCCTTATAGGAGTTCCGTCGGATGCTCCTTCTCCAGAGTCGGAAGAATACCTTTCGTTTCTACAGAGTTTTTTATTACAGGCAATTGAATTAACCGAAGGAAGAGCTCTGGTGCTGTTTACTTCCTACGAGATGCTTTCCCGGGTATATTCACGGCTAAAACCCGGGCTGGAGGATCTGGGGTTAAGCGTGTATCGACAGGGTGAGGAGGAACGGAGCAGACTCCTGCGGCAATTCACGGAAAATATTAGTAGTGTTCTATTTGCTACAGAAAGTTTCTGGGAAGGGATAGATGCTCCGGGGCAGACGCTTGAGATGGTGGTCTTATGCAGGCTACCCTTCCGGGTACCTACAGAGCCGGTCCAGGTAGCCCGGATGGAGGCTATCCGGAAAAGGGGCGGGAACCCGTTCCTTGAGTTGTCTCTCCCGGAGGCGGTAATGAAACTGAGGCAGGGATTCGGCCGCTTAATGAGAAGAACAACCGATCGGGGAATTGTCCTGATTCCCGATGTTCGAATTGTTTCTAAAAGTTACGGGAAGCTCTTTATCGCTTCTCTCCCGGATACACAGCGTTCTATTAAAGAGGCAAAGGAAGTTCTGAACGACCTGGAGAATTTTCTCGCCTCTGTTATATAAGGGTTTACGAATTTCGCAAAACGCCTAGATAAAATAAAAAGAGGCTGTCCGATAATCTTGAACAGCCTTTCTTGTTTATTTCTTGTTATTACTGATACGGACTCTTTGGGTTAGGCAGTTATAATAGCCAGGATATCCTGCATCTTTACGATCAGATGATCTTCCCCATCGATCTTTACTGAGGTCCCTGCATATTTATCGTACATAACCCGATCTTTCGGCTTTACTTTGATAGCCTCTTTGTCATCTCCAACTGCAATTACAGTACCGATCTGAGTTTTCTCCTGGGCAGTCTGGGGGATATAGAGACCTCCTGCAGTCTTCTGTTCCCCTTCTTCCACCTTCAGTAGTACACGATCACCAAGGGGTTGTAGCTTCATAGTGTTCCTCCTGTGCATTTAATGATTAAAGAATACGTTCTATGTCTTAATTTGATAAAAATATACGTATAGAACGTTTATGGGTCAAGGGAATTCAATTTCTTGCCCAATCAAATTTAAATGATTAAATTTACCACGGTATGAATCGCAGCATGAAAGAGGGAAAGAAGTGGCACTGCTATCTGGATAGAGGGCTCAAGCAGCTAAGTAACCATGATCCGGCACGGGCTTTAAAATATTTAGAGGTGGCGTTAAAAGTATGTCCCGTACGGTCCAGGAGAGACCTGGCCCGTATCTTCTATTATACAGGACTTGCCCTAAGGAAGGTTGGGCTGCATGATAGTGCGGTAAAAAGCTGGACCAGTGCTAAACGTCTATGCGGGATACGGATGTATACGCACTATGTAAAGCGTTTTGCCAATGAGTATGGAATGGCTAAGCAGGCACATCCTGATTTAGATGACTGGCGTGCATTCTATGCGATTCAGATTGGGAAATATCTGCGGGCGAAGAAATCCCATGCATTCGGCACTCTCGCTGAGCAGGATATGATCCGTGATCTTTTATTTGACGCCTGGCAGGACGTACTAAAGTCCGGCTCGCTCCGGGGGAAAACTACAAAGGAAAAACTATCCGAATTCCATCGGCAAGAAATTGTTTTTCCATTTTTCATAGTTCCTTCCAAGCGGGATCCGTCTAAAGGATGGACACACGGGTATTGGAACAAAGGAAAGCTATGTCCCTGTGGAAGCGGACTTCCCTTTTATCTCTGCTGTGGAACTAGAAAGCAGGGCTGGGGGATCAACCCTGAGAAATTATGATACAGTTATCCATGATTTTTCCCCTTCTGTGTAAAAATGACTCAAAATACTATCTATAATAAAAATAATATATAATAGATTAGTTATTTTCTTGTTTTGAAAAGAGTTATCAGCAGAGTCGATTGGCTTAGTTGGAACAGTTCTTGCACTAATAAATGCAGGAGGCAGTCATGATCAAAACAGCAAAGAAACAGCCCCAAAAACTGCAGAGTGAAAAATCTGTATCATCGGATGAGAATGTTCTTTCTCTCTATTTAAAAGAGATAAACAAGATTCCACTACTTACGCGGGAAGAAGAGGACCGGTATGCCCGTCTTGCTGCGCAGGGAGATAAGGACGCAAGGGAAAAACTATTAAAGGCAAATCTTCGTTTCGTGGTAAACGTTGCAAAGAAATATCAGAATCAAGGGCTTCCACTGTCCGACCTGATCAGCGAAGGGAACATTGGACTGATCAATGCCATCGAACGGTACGATGTAGACAAGGGGTACCACTTTATTTCCTATGCCGTATGGTGGATTCGGCAGGCTATTTTAAAAGCGATTTGCGAAAAGTCACGGATGATACGACTTCCCTTAAACCGTGCGAATGAACTGGTGCAAATCGAAAAAGCCCGAAAACTGGTGCAAACAGGTAAAACGGAAGATTCCGAAATTCGAGAGATTGCCAGGATGCTGAACATGGAAGAGGATCATGTTGCTGAATTGGTAAACATCAGTCGGGATCTGGTTTCTTTAGAAGCCCCGGTATATTCGGAGAAGGATTCTTCTTCGTTGGGAGATTTTGTAGAGGATGCAGGATACAAACATCCAGAAGAAGTTGTGATTCATGATTCCTTAAAAGAAGATATTAATAAGATCCTGGCCACTCTATCGGAGAAAGAGGCCGAAATTATCCAGTATCGGTTTGGGTTAAATGGTCGAAACCCCCTTTCTTTAAAGGAGATTGGCGAAAGGTATCATCTGACGAAAGAGAGGATACGGCAGATAGAAAAGAAGGCCTTAAAGCGAATGCAGCATCCCAGCAGAAGTGAAATCCTGGAGCCGTATCTCGCGTAGTTCCTGTTGTAGAAAAAACTTAAGATAGAATTGTGGACCGATCCCTAAAAGGGATCGGTTTTTTTATCTTGACGATAAACTGACAAATCGGTATTGTAAGTCTCACTATGTGAAACAATTCGACAGAGAAATTGCTTTGAAAAGGAGATGCGTATGGGAAAACGTGTATTTTTTTTTGGAAATGGAAGTGCAGAGGGTGACGCCAAACAACGGGACCTGCTTGGCGGAAAAGGAGCTAATCTAGCGGAAATGACAAACCTGGGGATTCCCGTGCCGCCGGGCTTTACGATTGCAACGGATGTTTGCGAGGCCTACTACCGGAATGGGAAGCAACACCCGGAAGAGTTAAAGAAGGAGGTGGAAACAAACCTGTCCCGGCTGGAACAAGCCATGGGGAAACGGTTGGGAGATCCGGAAGATCCGCTCCTGGTTTCGGTACGATCGGGTGCAGCTGTATCCATGCCGGGGATGATGGAAACCGTATTGAACCTGGGATTGAACGATAGAGCAGTGGAAGGGCTGGCGAAGAAATCACAAAATCCCCGGTTCGCCTACGATGCGTACCGAAGGTTCATTCAGATGTTTGGGGATGTTGTAATGGGAGTCCCCAGGGAACATTTTGAAGCAGAACTCGGTAAGTTAAAGAAGAAGCGAGGGATAAAAGAAGATACGGAACTAACCGGGGAGGATTTAAAACTACTTGTGGAGACGTTTAAGAACGTCTATACAAAGCATACACAGCAGCCCTTCCCTCAAGATCCAACGGTACAGTTGTGGGCATCGATCGATGCGGTTCTGGAGTCGTGGAACAGTCCGAGGGCGGTGAAGTACCGAGCTATTAATGATATTCGGGGACTGAAAGGGACAGCGGTGAATATCCAGGCTATGGTATTTGGAAACTATGGAAACGATTCCGGGACCGGGGTCTGTTTCTCCCGCAACCCTTCGACCGGCAAGAATGAGTTTTACGGCGAATATTTGAGTAACGCGCAGGGAGAAGATGTCGTTGCCGGTATACGGACACCGGAAAAACTTTCTGCGCTGGAGAAAAAACACCCGGACGTGTACCGGCAGCTGGTAGAGATCAAGAACAGGCTGGAATCACACTTCCGGGATATGCAGGATATTGAGTTCACCATACAACAAGGGAAACTCTATATATTGCAGACGAGGACGGGGAAACGTACCGGGCAGGCTGCGGTGAAAATTGCGGTCGACATGGTGCAGGAA
>JAGODW010000035.1:3699-9805 GCA_017998025.1 Spirochaetales bacterium | reverse complement strand
GCCCTGGGATCATACCGTTCCCTATCCGTATCTTCAATGCGAAGTATAAAAATTCCTCCGGAAGACCGGGCAAAGAAATAATTAAACAGGGCTGTCCTTATACCCCCTATGTGTTGCAGTCCCGTAGGGGAAGGAGCATAGCGAACTCGTACACTCATTTGGAATTCCTTATATCGGGAATATGGAAGGCATTATATGCTAATGACGCACTCGGTTCAAGAGATAGAGGAAAATCGCAGAAAACACATATACCATTAAAAAGGTTAGATTTAAGCCAACTTTAGGAAGAAGAAATGCAAGCATCAGATAGAACAACAGGAGGTTCGTCACGCTATAGGCAAAACCTGTAATGATTCCAGGATACACCTGGGGGCCTTCTTCCACGTGGAGAAATACCAAGACCTGGAACAGTACTATGGGAAAAGCACTGAGAATTCCCGCCCATACCGGACCGATAAGGTGTGCTATCCCGGTTATAACCGCAATCGTCAATGCAGTAAGGGCGGCACGGATAAACAACAGAGTAAAGCTCAATTTCTTTGTCGGAGGTTTGATTGAGGGAGGAATTAGCCATCGAACCACAAGCAGGTTACCTGCAATCATCGTTACCGTAATTAGAAGTGAAGAACCCAGACTGAGGTTCAACATCCGTCCGCCCACAGAAATCAGGGCATACACAAGGATCGAGATACAAGAAGAAACAATAGATGCTAGTAGTCGATTTTTAATGACAAGCCACCTATCGGCAAGATAATAGCTTAACGAAAAAAGTAGAGATGAGCTAAGTCCGAAAATTCCCCCCGGGATTGCTTCAAGAAGGAACGGAATCCCCTGTTCAAAAGCTAAAAAATAGGTGGATAATCCTGCTCCCAGGGGCAAGCCCATTAAAATACCCCCCACTGCCGGCTTTACCCGTTTGGATATTTCCGTAAGAAGGAGAACTATAAATAACGTTAAACATATTTTTATCGTGAACATGATCTAATTACCGGGATGTTAAATACACGATTATACGGTACTTTTTCATGCCGAAGACGGGAGTTGAACCCGTACAGCCTGTTAAAGCCGGGGGATTTTAAGTCCCCTGTGTCTACCAATTCCACCACTTCGGCCTTTTGCGAATAGTACAATGAGTGCCCTCAAGCGTCAAGCGTATCTACCCCTAGATTCGCCGGGGCAGTATGATTTCCACCCGGGTTCCCTTTTTAAGTCTACTCTCCACGTGAATCGTTCCTTCATGTGCTTCGACAATATTTTTTGCAATAACGAGGCCTAATCCGGTTCCTCCTTTAGTAAACGAATAAAAGGGCGTAAAAATATTGGCTAAAACTTCTTTCGTCATTCCCTGGCCCGTATCTTCAACTATAAAACCTACATGGGTATCTGTTTGGCGTGTAGTAATACGAAGCGCTCCTCCCCTGGGCATTGCCTTACGCGAATTATCCGTCAGGTTAATAAAAACCCGGAGCATCCGTTCTTCATCCATCAGGACCGGATCTGTTACCTGATTCTCAATGCAAAGCTCAATATGAGAACCTTCCAGAGAGGTGGCAATATAGGATTTTAATTTCTCGAAGAATTGATTTAGCTCTACAATAGATAGATTCAAACGTATCTCTCCCCGGCTATAATCCAATAATTCTCCCAGCAGCAGGTTCAGCCTCTCTGTTTCCTTTAAAATACTGGAAGCGTATTTCTTTATGCGTTCATCATTCTCAAGGTTAAGAAGTATCATTTCCCCATAGCTACGAATTACTGATACAGGATTGCGGATATCATGAAGCACCATGGAAGAGAACTTTCCCAGGCTGGTGAGACGCTCATTCTTAAGAAGCTCTTCCTGCATTAGATGCAGTTCTTCATTCGCCTGTTGCAGCTCTACATTCCTTTGTCTAAGTCCGTATACAAAATATTCGTTACTCTTTCTGATCATGGCAGAGAGAGATTTTAAAATCGATATGGCAACCCTTCCATTCCGTTCTAAAATGGCATGAAAGGCATCACGAAATATGCGAAGCACCTCAAGGTCGGTTTTGGCTACTACCGTAGCACTTCTAGGTAGATCGTCCACCAGTGCCATTTCTCCAAATAAATGCCCTTCACTATGGACAGCAAGTAAATCTGGCTGCGGTTCAAAATAGTCCTTCCAAACCTCCACGGTTCCCCGAATAATAATAAAAAAATAATCCGCCTTTGATTCTTCTTGAAATACAATCTCCCCTTGTTTGTACTGTTTTCGCTCACAGACTTTAGAAAGTGCTTCAATCTCAGAATCCTGTAGATCCTGAAAAAAATATACAGATTTGAGGATTCTACCTACCTCTTTCTCCTGTATGTTTTCCATCCCCTGTCTCCCCATTTTGTGGATACAAATAAAAAAACCCCGCTACAGTTCCTGCAGCGAGGTCTCAATACGAATATGCAAATCTCACCAGGCATCCAGCATGTCGTCTGCATCCCGGTTTTCTTCTGCAAACAGATCTGTAACACCCCGCAAATCATCCAGATAAACATAGTAGTTCCCGTAGGTTTCCATCATATCGCATTCTATGGCAAAACCCAGGAATTTTATACCGGTCTGGGTACTATAATGCGGATCCCGTTGTTCGATCGTTGGAGGAATAGCAACAGTTAGTTGTTTCCATCCGGAAAAATTCAATTTCCCTACGGTTAATTCAATGGATTTACCCGAAAAATCCTCCAGGAGAACTTTCAACGTGTGATTGTAATTCCGCCCTGCCACCCATACGGAGAGAGTTTTTACAACTCCAGCAATCCCCAGAGGGCGGGAAGGTTTAATCGTGATGGTTGCAGCTCCTCTCCGGAAAAATTCTGTTTTAACTCCCAGGACATACCGGTCTTCTTCTTTTATTCCGATCTGTTGTTCATCGGGAATGGGTTGCTTCGCAGCAGGCCCGCCTTCCAGCCTCCGGGCAGTTACAAAACCCTGATCACCGGAAAAAGCTATTCGCCAGAATCCTGCATCCTCGAATTTTGTAAGGGATACTTCCTTTAATTTTTGCTGGGCTGTATCCGCTCCGATATTCTCTGCCACCGGTTGGCCCGGTCCTGCTGCAACGCCTGCCCGCTCTGTCTGGGCAAAAGAGAATTGAGCGAAGCATGTAAGTACGATGATACCAATAAATACCTTTTTCATAGCACGGCTCCTATTTCCCTTGGGCTTCAGACCAGAGTTTCTGTGCATACTCGGGATTTGCAAGATCCTCTCCATCAAAGGGGCTCTCGAACACATCGCTGAATATTTTTATTTGATCGAGGTACACGTAAAAATCATCTACCCTCTCATGAGGCTTTGTCCAGAGAACAAACTTTACTAACTGGAGGCCTTTATACTTTGGGATATAGCTGATGGACTGAGGTACATAGTTGGGAATAGAAATCCCCAGGTTCTTCCATCCTATGTGCTTGATATCTCCGAAATTTAGCACATGGGTTATACCCCGATAATCCATAATATGGGCTTCCAGGTAGTAATCGAAATTAGATCCCCAGACCCAGACATCCATATTTTTAACCCGTCCGGGTAGAGAAATAGTTCTCGGCACCCATTTCCCCTCAGAGTCTTTTTGGCCTGGAATAATTTCTATGAAATTGTACCCTTTGCGATCAAATTTTCCATGGACTCCTAATACGTACAGATCTTTCCCTTCCGGAGGTTTTTTATAAAGTGCTTCCGGCCAGGTTTTTACAAAGGCCATCTTGGGGTACACATCCTCTCCCGCATCTGTTTTTATAACTGAAGAGAACTTGCTGCCCAGGATAAACCAGGGACTCGCCTCGGGATTATCAAAATCTTCAACGATGATGGATTGTAGATTGGTCGTCATCTCATCGGCGAAAATTGCGGGAACAAGTAGAAAAAACAATAGGAGGCAACCAAGGAGCCTGCTGATTCTTTCCATTTTCTACTCCTTTAGCATAACTATCTTTCAATGCAAGCTAAAAAAGATTATATTTCTATCAACTCCCTTTGTCAAATAGAATCCTACTCTTATAAGGAACGGAACTTATCTTATTTCCTTGCTCCAAAGGAAAAAGAATTTCCGACAAGGCCGAAAAATAATCTTTCTCGATACTTGCTATAAAAGGAATCCCTCTGATGCCCTGGAACCGGTATACATCCAGCCCTATTATACCCTGGATAGAAGAACGATTCCCCATCTCCGTGAGTATTTCCCCTACTGCCGCTCCTGTCTTACCGCTCCAGAGGACTATCAAATCTACAGATTCCTTCAGTTCTTTCCGCACCCTATTTTTTATTTCTTCCTCTGATTCGTTCCCTCCGAACACTATCCACTGAATATCCGATCCCTGGGTAAACAATCCCCACTCTTGAAAGAGGTTCTTTTCCGTTTCTGAAATACATAGTACAACTTTTTCTTCTTTCACGGACGAAATTGAGGTAGAACGAAATCGCTTCCATTCCGCCAGGGCGCTCTTTAATGCAGGTAGGGGATCGAAACAAATCCAGAGAAATCCTAGATCCTTCGGTGGCTGAAACGGGGCATCCAGACAGAAAAAAGGAATTCCCTCAAACCGGGAAGGAAGAGTTTCCAGCTCCAGGGCTGCATAGGGGCCTAAAATAACCGCTTCGTATGCGTCCTGCGTAAGACGTTTTTCTATTTCAACCTTATCCGAATCCTGAAAGGAAAAAACGATTGATTCTATCCTGTACCCTGTTTTTTTGCCGACCTCACCCAATCGATCCTGATACTCTGGTCCCAAAAAGGGAACCCAGAGTGTGTCCAGGATCAAGAGGACTTTCGGCTGGCTACAGGAGAAAATGGTAAGGGTAAATAAAACTACCGCTAAAGAACATCCCGAATTTTTCAAAATGTTAAAGCAGTGCGGGTGATTCCGAATTTGCCCGGGTATTAATCCCGTAACGTTCCTCCGTTCACCATCATAGTTTCTCCGGTAATAAACTTTGCACGGGGGCTTGCAAGATAGGCTGCAGCGAACGCGACATCCTCAGGATCCCCGAGTCTTTTCAGAATACTATTGTTGATAAATTTCTGATTCTCTTCAGCAGATACCGCATTGGCCATGGCTGTTACGATCCTTCCAGGACAGATCGCATTGGCAGTAATGTTATCCATTCCAACCTGCTGGGCAAGGTTTCGGGTGAAAGCAAGCACCCCCCCCTTGGAGGCCGCATAATGACAGGCCGCTACCGTGCCCCCATGTTTTCCCGCTTCGGAGCTAATATTTATTATCCGACCATACTTCTGTTTACGCATCCCCGGCAGTACTGCCTTGCAGAAGTAAAACATGGCTCGTAAGTTCACAGCTAATACTAAATCCCACTCCTCTGATGTAATTTCTTCGATGGGATGAAGAGGATGAATCCCTGCGTTATTTACCATAATCTGTATGCTTCCAAACGTCTTTTCAACTTCTGCAACAAACGCATGTACTTCGTCTTCTTTCGCGATGTCTACAACTTTATTGAAAATCTTTATCCCTGTTTTCTGCTGGATTTCCCGGGCTGTTTCTGAAAGAACTTCCTTCTTAACATCGCAGAGAGCTACATTGGCTCCTCGAGAAGCAAGTTCCAGGGCTATTGCCTTTCCTATTCCACCGGCAGATCCGGTTACAATGGCACTCTGTCCTTTTAATTCATCCATTCTGTTTATCTCCTCTTCAAAATAGGCTGCAGTACTTCTATGGCCGTGGCTACATCCTCTGCAAACCCCTGTTTTAAATTTCCTTCGATTGCAAGTTTCCCCCTATACCCGCAGGCATCGAGTATTCCAATAATTCTTTTAAAATCTAAGGCCCCGTAGCCGGGGAAATAGCGATTGTTTTCTGAAAGGTGGAAGCTGATAAAGTGTTCCCGATGTCTTACCATTGCCGCTTCCATGTTGGACTCTTCAATATTCATATGCCAGGTGTCCGGAAGTATGTAGGTATACCCGGTCGTTCCTTTTTGTACCAGGTCCCACGTATCATCGAGGCTGTTGCCCAGAGGGGATTCAAACCGGTTGATCGCTTCCACCAGAAAGGGGGTCTTAAGTTTTTCCGCTTCTTCCGAAACCTCTGCAATGGATGTTTCGAGGGCTTTTCGATGGCCAGGGGAGTTCTC
>JAGODW010000035.1:0-3599 GCA_017998025.1 Spirochaetales bacterium | reverse complement strand
TGTTGCCCAGAGGGGATTCAAACCGGTTGATCGCTTCCACCAGAAAGGGGGTCTTAAGTTTTTCCGCTTCTTCCGAAACCTCTGCAATGGATGTTTCGAGGGCTTTTCGATGGCCAGGGGAGTTCTCCCCTGCCATACCTTTTAGAAAACCTGCAATGACTCCTGCTCCAAACTCTCGTGCAAAGGCAAGAAACTCCTTCGCCCGCTTTACCGAATGCATTCTATGCCTCTCATCCGTAGATGCGAGAGATAACCCTTCCTTCTTTGCCGTAAAACCGGTAGCAAACATAGAGAGTGTTAATCCGAAACCGTCTAGAAATTGTTTCAACTCTGCAGGATCTATGGTATGGGGGTCACTCATATTCAGCTCTACCCCATCAAATCCATACGTTTTCAAGGTTTCTAGTTTTGCTATAAACTCACGATCTCCTCGATAGGAGTCAGGGAGGAGAGTTTGCAGGGCGAGATAGTAACGATACTTTCCCATGGATATTCCTCCTACAAATAGAATAGGTTACATGCCTACAATAGGGCGTAAGGTTTCTACTTCCTTCCTTTCCGTTACCATGATGTAGAGGTATAATCCCCTTGGATCGAGGGAATCCATCACTCTGCGGAGTTCATCCGGTGTAAAAGAGCCCCGAATCAGAAGAGGTTTTCCCGCCTTCTGCACCTGCTGGAAATAGGGGAGGATCCATTCCAGCGGGGGCCCCCCTACATCGTTGTTGATTTCATAGCATCGTATTTCCGGGATTTCCAGCATCTTGTCTAATACAAACATACTGGTAGCGTGGAGATGAATAAAACTGCAATCAAAGCATGACGCAACCTGTTGATCTACCGGTTTCAGGTACCGTTCGTACAAGTCTGGAGAGAGGACGGCTACCCCATCCTCCTGCATCCGGATGATCGATCCCGGAGACCAGAGGCTGTACTGCGCATCGAAATATCCTCCGTGGAACAGAGGGATCCGTTTCCAGGCTTCTTTTGTGATCCAGATAAAGAAGTCTCCCATCCGTTTCAAAAGCTGATAGGTTCGTTCCCCTTCCAGCATCAGATCGATCACCGCCTGTTCATGTCCCCGAAGGTTGATCACATAATCGAACGGGCCGCATAGAGTCCCATGGGATACAGGATATCGCCCCTTAGAATGGTTTACCAGGACATCGATGAACTCGATGTATTTCTTAAACCACGGAGATCCAGGATTCCATGTTCTCTGTTCTGCCTCCTCCCAGGATAGATTCTGTTCGACTGCTACTACGTTTCCCGGTAAAATCCGCATGGAACTTCCCAGCGTTCCTTCTCCCCAGAATATAGCCTGGGAAGGAGATGCACCCCGAAGGATATCATCATCCATCCATTCTCCCTCTCTCAGCAACCGCTCCTGATCTTCTATAAACTCTTCTGGATGGATCATCTCCGGAGTTAAGGATGTATCCTTGGGCCAGTCAGCGCTGGATCGGAACTCGTCCAGGGGAAACCAGCTCTTAAAAGAAAACCCCACCAGAGGCCGCTTTACGTCTGCCCGGGACCAGAACTTCCTGTATCCATCGATTTTTTCCGGAGAATTACCAAATTCATACTTCATGGAATGCCTCTTAAATTTATTTATTCCGAATTAATTCATCTCGAATCCGCCATCTACATTTAAGGTCTGCCCCGTAATGTAATCAGATTCAGAAGAACAAAGAAACAGAGCCGCCGCCGCCATGTCTTCTACGGTTCCCGGTCTCTTCAGGGGAATTTTGGCAATAAATTCATCACTTGCTTTTTGTGCATCCACGTGAAAGGCTCTCTCTTTCTGCCGGTTGTTATCGTCCCACATGGGAGTGAGTACCACACTGGGAGCAATGGCATTCACATTAATATTGTAGGGAGCAAAGGCTAATGCGGCCGATTGGGTAATGCTTATCACAGCGGCCTTGCTCGCTGCATAGGCTAACTGATAGGCACGTCCCCTCCTGCCGGAGATGGAGGTTAAATTTAAGATTTTACCGTACGATCTATCAGCTTTTCCCGACCGTTTAACCTCCTCAGGAATTTGTTTAACCATAACCCGGGCTACCGACTGTACGGCAAATGCAGTACCCTTTTGATTCACGGCAATTACCCGGTCCCATTCTTCTTCTGTTACATCGAGGAAATTGTTACTCTGTACAATCCCTGCCGTATTCACAAAAATATCTATTCTCTTGAAATCTTCTCCTATACGCCGGACGACCTCCTCGATCTCCTTTGGTTTCGAGATGTCGAGACGATACGTTCGTACTTCTGTACCCTCTTGTTTCAGCTCTTTCGTTACCTCTTTCAAAAGATCCTCTTTTACATCGGCCAGTGCTAATTTTGCCCCTTCTCGAGCAAAACGGACTGCAATCCCTCTTCCGATGCCGGAAGCTGCCCCGGATATAAAAGCAACCTTCCCTTCCAGTTTCCCATTATCCATCGTACGATCATTCATAGAATTTCTACCTCCCTTCTCCGTATAAATCTTCCGCTATTTCCAGGAACCAGTCCTCCAACCGCTGCCCATACGCCCTTTTAAACTCTTCAGACACATCGTACAGTCTGTCCCGCAGAACAAAGCGGTTCTCTGCATTTCGTCTCCCAAGAGAGACAAAATTATAGTAATAGAAGAGTTTTTTTGAGGGGTGGGGGGTTGGATCTACCTTTAGTTCCTCCATACATTCCTTTGCAAAGGAAGAACCTTTCTCTGCCTCTCCCTGTACAAACTCATACACATCCTTCCACCAGTCCAGGAAGATATCCCGATGGATATCGAATAATACTTCCGAAAAGATGGTCTGGAGCATGGGAGAAATCTTAAAATTGATCCTTCCCCGCGTAGCTCTCCCAAACACGCGACGGGTTTCCTTCTTCAGATCGTCTCCCGAATGACAGTCCAGCATCAGGTTGTACTGAGATGCGATTTCAGAAATAATCCTAACCCGCTGTTCCAGCTCTGGAAGGCCGTTGGGACACCGATAATCGGTTCCTTTTTCTACTCCAAAATTCGGAGCCAGATGGGTAACGGGTAAATGGCGTCGCTCCAGTTCAGCGGCAAGAAACACCACTTCTTCTGGTCGGGTAATGCAAGCACAGGTGGCCACCTCCGCCGGATTTTCATCGATGGAAAACTCCAGATCAAAGGGAACCTCCCCTTTCAAAGAGCGTACATAGCTGTACATCTGTTCCAGGGCCGCGAGAGACTTCCAGTACTTTCCTACAAACCTACCGATGTCCGCTTCAGAAAACGCATACCGTACTCGCCCGAGGGTTCGGATTCTCCGGTGGTACAGCAGAACATCCCTTCGTTCCAATGGATCCGGTATGCCGGATGTCAGGTATTCCAGCGCTTTACTCTGAGAAGTATCCCACAGGGCAGAATATGCAAGAATATCTGAAACATCCATCGTAAAGAACGAGTAATGCCGTCCTGCCTGGATCACCCGCTTTGCCCGATCCAGTCCTTCCGGCCCTCGCTTTACCTGGATATGATCCGCATCTGCCCCATATTTCGGATAGGTATGATCTTTCAGGATCGCTAATACCCCTGCATGGAGGAGCCCTTCAAAGGTACTTCCCGTATGCCCTTCTGC
>JAGODW010000034.1 GCA_017998025.1 Spirochaetales bacterium | reverse complement strand
TCCCGGCATAGTTCTACATGGGACTCATTATCCTTTCCCACAGGAACAAGGTGTGCTTTAGGGAGGAGAATATCCGCTGCCTGTAGTACGGGATATCCTAACAGGCCAAAAGGCATCTCTGTAAGGTTCGCCGACTTGGCCATATCCTTTAAGCTCGGTATTCGTTGAAGCCGCGGCACAGTTACAAGCATTTCAAAAATTAGATTTAGCTCATACACCTCATGAACCGCGGACTGCAGATAGATGACCGATTTAGAGGGATCTATCCCACAAGCCAGATAATCCAGAACCATCTGACGAGCATTTTCTGTGATACCCGCAATATCCTCTGCCGAAGGGCGGGTAGTAAGGGTGTGGAGGTCCGCAATGATAAAAAAACATTCGTACTGATCCTGGAGACGAACTCGATTCTTTAATGATCCAACATAGTGCCCCAGGTGCAGTTTGCCTGTAGGACGGTCTCCCGTTAAAATTCGCTTTTGAGACATGAATACGTTCTCCTTGCTTATTGTATAACCTACCTTACTAAAAGTTTACCCTTTACGCAATAACCGAACATAGAGTTACGCATCCTGAGTTCTTGACAAAAGATAGAAAATCGTGCAAGTTTCTACGGCATTAACGAGGTGGATGTAGCTCAATGGTGGAGTCCCAGACTGTGGATCTGGTTGTTGCGGGTTCAAGTCCCGTCATCCACCCTTGCCACCGAATAGCATAGGGCTCCCCTTACGGATTTATCCGGCAAGGGAGCAGGGTAGGCGCCCGTAGCTCAGCTGGATAGAGTGCCGGACTTCGAATCCGTCGGTCGCAGGTTCGAATCCTGCCGGGCGTAAAAATAAGGGCCGTTAGCTCAGCTGGTAGAGCAGCAGACTCTTAATCTGCGGGTCGAAGGTTCGATCCCTTCACGGCTCAAAAAACCTGGGGAATTGACATGCCTCAGGTTTTTGAGTATCCTCTGCGAGAGTGGTGAAACTGGCAGACACGCCAGACTTAGGATCTGGTGCCGCAAGGCGTAAGGGTTCAAGTCCCTTCTCTCGCAATGGCGGGAACTAATATACCGCATTGCGAACTAGAACGCCATCGAGAAGGGTGCGCATACGCGGGAATAGCTCAGTTGGTAGAGCTCCACCTTGCCAAGGTGGATGTCGCGGGTTCAAGTCCCGTTTCCCGCTGAGTCATCGCAGGCGGTCCGGCTTGCCGGGTCGCCTTTTTTTTTCAGAACAGTTGAGGGAGGAATATCCGTGGTACAACAGAAAGAAATCCAGCATCTTCAGGATACATCACAGGTAAAATTAAGTATAACCGTAAAAAAGGAAGATGTAAAAACAGAATACGAAAAACGGCTCGCTGATTATGCAAAAAAAATACAGATCGATGGATTTCGAAAGGGCAAAGTGCCCCCTTCCATTCTGGAAAGAAAATTTGGCGAAGACATCAAGCTGGAAACCGCACAGGAAATTATAGAATCCGCCCTTTCGGAGGTTTTTTCTCAGATCGAGGAAAAGCCTCTCCCCTACTCTACTCCTAAACTGGAGGATGGATTCGATCTAAAACCTGATTTTGAACGGGATTTTCAATTCACCGTCACCTATGACGTTTTCCCCACAATCGAATTAGGACCCTATACAGGGTTTGAAGTAGAGCAGCCGGTTGTACAGATCACCGAAGAGGATGAAAACCGGGAATTAGAAGCTCTGGTGGAACAGAATTCTTTCATCGTAGAGAAGGATGGAGAAGCAGCTTCGGAAGACATTGCAACGATACAGTACTGGGAAGTGGATGAAAACGGCGAAGAAATTCCTCAAACCCGTAGAAGTGACTTTACCTGCACGATTGGCAAGGGACAAATCTACTACGATTTTGATGCAGAACTGATCGGCATGAAAAAAGGTGAAACGAAAACGATCACAAAGTCCTTTCCGGAAGATTACAAG
Organism: Spirochaetales bacterium; assembly: GCA_017998025.1. Classification (GTDB taxonomy): domain Bacteria; phylum Spirochaetota; class Spirochaetia; order DTKZ01; family DTKZ01; genus DTKZ01. The sequence goes on along the minus strand of JAGODW010000034.1, from coordinate 7,913 downwards.
TTCAAAGAGCTCGCAGGATCCACCAAACGAATTTCCGTAGAACTGGTTGCCTTGAAAGAAAAGAAACGACCGGAACTGAACGACGAACTGGCTCAGGACATCAGCGAAAAGTATAAAACCCTGGAAGATCTAAAAGCGGATATTCGAAAACGGCTGGAAGAAACAGCTCAAAACCGGGTACGTTCGATTACTATAGAACGGTTAATGGAAAAAGTGCTGGAAGGGTCTTCCCTTATTCTGCCCGAATCTATGGTGCAGGTCGATTTAGAAAACACCTGGGAAAATTTTCTCCAGCGGAATCGAATGCAAGAGAGCAATATGCTGCAAATTCTCCAGCTGCAGGGGAAAACGAAGGAAGATGTATTAAACGAATGGCGACCGCAGGCAGAGAAAAGCCTTAAAATCCGGTTGCTCATCAATGCTATGATTGACAAGGAAAAGATCGAAGTTGCCGATGAAGAAGTAGAGAACCTGATTAAAGAGCATGCCCAGGAGGCGTCTATGGATCCGAAGGAGCTTAAGGCCTACTATGAGAAAAACGGCTACCTGGATGTGCTCACCCATGATCTGAAAGAAAAAAAGCTCTTTGATCGGATACTGGAGGCCAACCAGATAAAGAAGGGTCCGGAGGTAAAATTTATAGACATTTTACAGGGAAATAATTAATTTTTAGGAAACAGAATAAAGGATTTCTACGTGATGAAAGAAAAGATGCATAGCCTGGTTCCTGTAGTGATCGAGCAGAGCGGATCCGGTGAACGGGCTTACGATATTTACTCCCGACTTTTAAAAGATAGGATTGTATTCATAGACGGAGAAATATTCGACCTAACAGCGGATCTAGTAGTTGCCCAGCTCCTCTTCCTGGAATCTCAGGACCCTGAACGAGACATCAGTCTCTACATCAATTCTCCGGGGGGTGTGGTAACCGCCGGATTAGCTATCTACGATACAATCCAATATATTAAACCCAACGTACAGACCATCTGCCTTGGCCAGGCCTCCTCGATGGCTGCCCTTATTCTGGCCTGCGGGACAAAGGGGAAACGGTTCGTTCTTCCTTCATCCCGTATGCTGATCCATCAGCCCTGGGGTGGAGTGCAGGGACAGGTGTCGGATATCAAGGTACAAGCCCGGGAAATATTACGATTAAAAAAACTTACTATCGATTATTTTGCCCTCCATACGGGAAAACAGCCGGATGAGGTAGCCCGAGATCTGGAACGGGATTTCTATATGTCCGCGGAAGAAGCAGTTGCGTACGGTTTGGCGGACAAGATCCTACAAAGGGGGTCCCATGAGCAAACTTCGAAATGATGCTGTAAAGGTCTGTTCCTTCTGCGGGAAAAGTGCAGATTTTGCCCGAAGGCTGATTGCAGGACCTGGAGTGTACATCTGTGATGAATGCGTGAACGTGTGTAAGAAAATCCTCGATGAGGAAGAGGACATTCTTACTACCGAGTTCATGGAAGATATCCCCAGTCCAAAAGAGGTCAAAGAGTTCCTCGATCAGTACGTAGTGGGACAGGAGTATGCTAAACGGGTTCTGTCGGTTGCCGTATACAATCATTATAAACGAATATCTTACCGCCCGAAAATAGATGATGATGTAGAACTGGAAAAATCTAACGTTCTTCTCATCGGACCTACTGGCACAGGGAAAACGCTCCTTGCGAGGACACTCGCCAAAAAACTACGGGTTCCCTTTGCTATTGCAGATGCTACCACTCTTACCGAAGCAGGGTATGTAGGAGAAGATGTAGAAAACATCCTGCTAAAATTGATTCAAAATGCAGGAAACAACATTGCCGCAGCAGAACGCGGGATCGTATATATCGATGAAATTGATAAAATAGCCAAGAAGGGAGAAAACATTTCCATTACCCGGGACGTTTCGGGAGAAGGGGTACAGCAGGCTCTTCTGAAAATCATCGAAGGTACTGTTGCAAACGTTCCCCCCCAGGGAGGACGGAAGCATCCCAATCAGGAGATGCTCCGGATCGATACACGGAATATTCTCTTTATCTGCGGAGGAGCCTTTGTCGGATTGGATAAAATCATCGAATCCCGGGTGGCACAGCATCCGCTTGGGTTTGGAGCAGATGTACGAAGCCGCACAGAAAAAAACTTGATGGACCTTTATAAACAGATGCATCCGGATGATTTAATCAAGTTTGGGATGATCCCTGAGTTCGTGGGACGACTCCCGATACATGTTCCTCTTCATGATCTTTCCCAGGAAGATCTTGAACGTATTATTACAGAACCTAAGAACTCGATCATCAAGCAATACCAGATTTCCCTCCAGATTGATGGAGTAGACCTCGTATTTGAACCAGCGGCAGTTAAAGCGGTTGCCGGGGAGGCTATACGCCGGAAAACCGGGGCTCGAGGGATTCGTGCTATCGTAGAATCCATCATGTTGGATGTGATGTTTGAACTCCCCTCCCTGGAAGGAAGAAAGAAAGTAGTAATTACCCGGGATGTTATAGAAAAGATGGAGCGTCCAGAGATTATTCAAATCAAAAAATCCGCATGAAGTTTTTCGAAAAATCCCAGCGATCTCTCCTTCAATTACCCATTATACCCCTTCGGGACCTGGTTGTTTTTCCTGGAATGGTAATTCCTGTCTTTGGTGTGAAACGTCTTGTGGTTGATGCAGTCGAAGCTGTAGCCCAGAGCGACCATAAAGTATTCCTTGTTTGCCAGAAAAATCCAACCCTGGAGCCGGCGAAGGAAGATCTCTACGCAGTGGGATGCATCGGAACCGTACTTCAACATATGAAGCTTCCCGATGGAACCATCCGCGCTCTGGTGGAAGGACAGGAACGGGGAACCATCCTTTCGTTCCTCCGACAGGAACCCTACTTCTATGGGGAAATCAAACAAATCCTCGAGAAAAACGAGGTAGATAAAGTAACTCTTTCCCTTATGCGTTCAATTCAAGAGACTTTTAAGGCTTACGCCTCTTTAAATAAAAAAATACCTGCTGAAATTGTGGCCGCCATAGAACGAACAGAAATCCCCCATAGACTGGTGGATATGGTCTGTGCCCATGCATCGTTTAAACTAGAAAAAAAAATCGAACTTCTTGGAATCGAATCAGCAGAAAACCGTCTCCGGGAGCTGGCCTCTACATTGCAGCTCGAATGTGAAATTTTAGAGCTCCAGCTAAAGATCAACAATCGGGTAAAAAAGCGGATTGAAAAAGGTCAACGGGATTACTTTCTTCAGGAACAGATGAAGGAGATCAGCCGGGAATTAGGAAAAGACACGGAAGATCCTACCGGCGTAAAAGAATTAGAAGAAAAGGTAAACAAGAAAGAACTTCCGGAAGAGGTTCTTACAAAAGTTCAACGAGAATTAAAACGGCTGGAAAAACTCCAGACATTCTCTCCAGAAGCAGGCATTCTACGCACCTACATTGAATGGATCGTAGATATCCCGTGGAATGAACGGACAGAGGAGAGTAAAGATATTGAAGCGGCGGAACGAATCCTGAATGAAGATCACTATGATTTAAAAAAGCCAAAGGAACGGATCCTTGATTTTATTGCCGTCCATCAGCTAAAAGAAAAGGTTAAAGGCCCAATTCTCTGTTTTGTAGGTCCGCCGGGAACCGGAAAGACTTCTCTGGGAAAATCTGTAGCCCGGTGTCTGGGACGAAACTTTGTACGCATTTCCCTCGGCGGGGTAAAGGACGAGGCTGAGATACGGGGACACCGGAAAACCTACGTAGGCGCCTTACCCGGGAAAATCATTCAGTCGATGCGAAAGGCTGGTACAAAAAATCCTGTATTCCTGTTGGATGAAATAGATAAAATGAGCAGCGACTTTCGCGGCGATCCGGCTGCCGCGCTTCTCGAAGTGCTGGACCCGGAACAAAATTCGATGTTTTTAGATCACTACCTGGAAGTTCCGTACGACCTTTCCAATGTTATGTTTATTACAACCGCGAACTCAATCCATAATATTCCGTATCCCCTGCTGGATCGAATGGAAGTAATTGAAATACCCGGCTATACGGAGTACGAAAAACTTAAAATTGCCGAAGGGTTTATCATTCCGAAACAGATAGAAGAGAACGGCCTTTCCTGGGCAGCGATTAAATTTCGAAAAGATGGGATTCTCCATATAATTCAGAACTATACGATGGAATCGGGGGTCCGGAACCTAGAACGAGAAATAGCCCAGATCGTTCGGAAATTGGCCCGGGAAGCGGTCCGAAAGGGATATACCCGGAAAGACTCTTCTTCGAGCCAGACACCCGATCCGCCCCCCTCTAAGGACCTCCTGTTTTCAGCAACGCTGACAGCAAAGAACGTTTCCCGGTATCTGGGAAATCCAAAACACAAGCGCGATATCCTATACCACGATACCCGACCGGGTCTGGCCTACGGTCTTGCGTGGACAGAATTGGGAGGAACTATCCTCCCTGTAGAAGCAGTGGTGTTTGACGGAAAGGGAGACCTACTGCTCACAGGAAGCCTGGGAGACGTAATGAAAGAAAGCGCATTGACAGCTTTCTCTTTTCTTAAATCTACTGCGGGCTATTATAAACTTTCCCCTGAGTTTTACAAAGGGAAGGATGTCCATATTCACATTCCTGAAGGGGCTATTCCAAAGGACGGACCTTCTGCCGGTATTACCATCGCTTCTTCCCTTCTTTCGGCTTTTTCCGGTGTATGTGTCAACACCGGTATTGCAATGACAGGAGAAATTACCCTTACAGGGAAGATTCTTCCCATTGGAGGCGTAAAAGAAAAGGTCCTCGCTGCTCACCGGAATCGGATCCCTACAGTTCTGCTTCCGGAAGAGAATCGAAACGATATGGATGAAATACCGAAGGAGGTTTCATCTTCTCTTCGGTTTATCTTTGTGGACTCAATCCTGGAAGCTTTAAAAGCTCTTTTCCCGTCGCATCTATTCCAGGAATCATCTTAAGTATCCCGGGAGGTTTAGTATGGCTATTTCCTTGAAAGGAAGGTCCTTTCTTACCTTAAGTGACTACACTCCGAAAGAGATTCGGTACCTTCTAGATCTATCCCATCAGGTAAAAAAAGAGAAAACCGAGGGGAAGAGACTCCAGCGGTTCCAGGGAAAGACCCTCGCCCTCTTGTTCGAGAAGCGTTCCACGCGTACCCGCTGTGCCTTTGAAACAGCGTTTGGGGAAGAAGGGGGTCATCCTGTATTTCTCTCTACTCAGGACATCCAGCTGGGAGCAAAAGAGAGCGTAGAAGACACCGCCCGGGTGCTGGGAAGGATGTTCGATGCCATTCAGTTTCGGGGATTTAAACAGGAGACCGTGGAGATCCTTGCCCGGTATTCAGGGGTTCCTGTCTATAACGGGCTTACCGATACAGATCATCCTACCCAGGTCCTGGCAGACCTTATGACGTTGGAAGAAGCGTTCGGAACCCTCCGGGGGCTGAAGCTCGTATTCGTAGGGGATGGAAGGAACAATATGGCCCGTGCCCTCATGATTGGTTGTACCAAGATGGGAGTTCACTACTCGATCGTTGCACCGGAAGACCTCTATCCGGAGCAACTCCTGATTGAAACCTGCCAATCCTTTGCCGCCGTCTCTGGTTCCCGTATTTCTATCTGTTCAACTCCAGAAAACGAACTCCGGGATGCCGACGCGGTGTACACGGATGTGTGGGCATCTATGGGTGAAGAGTCTCTGATGGAGGAGCGGATAAAGCTTCTCCGTCCATACCAGGTGAATCAGAAACTCATGTCCCTCACCGGCCGGTCCGATTCCATCTTTCTTCACTGTTTGCCCGCGGTAAAAGGAAACGAGGTTACTCCCGAGGTGATCGAAGGCCCGCAATCCCGGGTATGGGATGAAGCGGAAAACCGAAAACACACTATTAAAGCATTGATGCTGGCCACACTGGACAGCCTCTAACCATTAGGATTTTCACTTCTTCCCTATTTCAGAATATCGTCTGCTGTCGAGAAGCCGTCAATTGGGTTCATACCTGAAGAATCCAGAGACCGAAGTTTTCTCCATAGCGTAGTTCGACTGATCCCCAGAAGCTTTGCCGCATGGCTCTGGTTAAACTTAGCCCTGCGAAGAGCTTCAAGAAGGGTAAGTTGTTCCCCCTCTCCCTGGCCATTTATGGATACCAGATCCGTCTTCAACGCATTCTGTTCTTTTCCCAATAACACCTGGATTTCTTCCCGGGAAATCACCTCTCCCTCCGAAAGGGCTGCAATTCTTTCGCACAGGTTAACCAATTCACGCACATTTCCCGGCCATGGATACGTACCTAGATATTTTTCCGCTTCTAGTTCCAGGAGGATTTTCCTTTTCCCGAACTTATCGGAAAACAAATTCAAATAGTGGCGGGCAAGAAATGAAATATCTTCCTGTCGCTCCTGGAGGGGGGGAACATCGATTCTGAGCACATCCAGTCGAAATAAAAGGTCGGAGCGAAATCTACCTTTTTCGCTCATTTCCCGGAGATTTAGGTTCGTAGCTGCAATCACCCGTACATTGACGGGGATAACCCGATCGTCCCCCACACGCATAATCTCCCGCTCCTGGAGAACCCGCAGGAGTTTCGCCTGGAGCGAGAGAGGGATTTCTCCAATTTCATCGAGAAAGATCGTACCTCCATGAGCCATTTCAAACAGCCCTGCCTTCCCTCCTCGCATGGCACCGGTAAAGGCCCCTTCTGCATATCCGAACAGTTCACTCTCCAGAAGATGTTCCGGCAGTGCAGCGCAGTTTACCGCAACAAACGGCCCATTTGCCCGAGTGCTTGCATTGTGTATACTATGGGCAAAGAGCTCTTTTCCTGTTCCAGTTTCTCCGGTAATTAGAATGTTGGCATCGACTCGGCTGTATTTTTCCGCAATTCGTACCGCATCCATCAACGCAAAACTGGTTCCCAGAATATCCTGAAAGTTATATTTAGCTGTATGTCCCTTTAAAAATATCTTTCTCCGGATTCTACTTTCCAGCTCCTGAATCCGGTTCACGCTCTGGAATGTTACGACGACTCCTTCAATTTCAGTCCCTAGATGCATGGGAACTACATTTGCCGCAATAGAAACATCTCCCCAGCTTTCCAGAACGCCTATATCCTCCTTACCTTCTACTAACGCTCGCTCAATAGCCGTCGAAGGAAGCACATTCATATACGGTAAGCCGATTGGATCGTTTTCATGCTTTAGGATTGTAGAGGCGGATCTATTGAAAGCCGTTATCGTTCCTTTACGGTCGATAGAGACAACTCCCTCATGGGCATAATCCATTACAATCTTAAAAAACTCTGCCCTTTCCCGTTCTCTCAGTTTGATCTCTGCAGTTCGAACTGCCTCATCGATAGATTGCTTTATGGCATCCGGTCCTGATTTTATCCAAGTACAGGGAAGCCCCCGCTGTCTGGCAAACCGGTATGTCATAAGGCCTCCGATTACTGCCCCTACACCTTTTTTCGCAGCTTGATCCAGGTACGATTCCGCCGCCCCTTCTGTTTCCACCGAGTACACCTGAATATCCATATCGAGTATTTCATTGAGGGAAGGAGCTCCGTAAATCATATTTCCCGAAGCGACAATTACTACATCACGGGTCTTGAACTGCTTTCTGCAATCCACCAATGCCCGGATTACATCGTATCCGGTTACCGGTATTTCGATAGCGGTTATCTCGGGATGCAATTCCCGTATAGCCGCATAGGTAATACCTCTTGCTATGGCAATATCGCAGTCAAATTGAAAACACCTTACTTCTTCCACTCCAACCAAATGGGTCGTTGAAAACTGTATGCGATCCCGCTTTACCTGTTGAAGATACCCGGTTACGGTAGTCCTGAGTTCCTCATAGGGAATAACAAAAGTAATTTTGATCATGCAGGTAGTATACTTGCATTGTGCCGGTTAGAACAGAACAATTAAAC
>JAGODW010000033.1 GCA_017998025.1 Spirochaetales bacterium | reverse complement strand
ATATTATAGCCAGGGATGTAGGTTGATAGTGCAGGTTTCTGAAACAGGAAAAGTGCTCGTTTCCGTTAGTTCTGATCCTTATACGTTTTCGAAATAAAACCATTCCAACCTGCCGGGGATCACCCGCACAGAATCCGAGATTTTGTTAGAACCTTGTGCCCTGTTTCGGTAATAAGAATATCGTTTTCAAGCCGTACCCCGCCTGTGCCTGCTTCATACAGCCCCGGCTCCAGAGTAAATACCATCCCCGGCTCAAGAACCGCTCCTCCAGAATCCGGGCTGCGGAAAAAAGGAAGCTCGTGCACCTCCAGGCCGATGCCGTGTCCCAGCGAGTGGGGCATAACGAGGCCCTGTTTTTGAAAGAGGGTTTGGACCCTTTCTGCAATTTCCCAGGTACCTACTCCGGGACGGGAGAGGGATAGGGCTTCTTCATAGGCCTCCTGCACCAGAGATAGGAGGAGGAGCATTCGGTTTGTGAGAGGTCCTGTTGCCAGGGTAAGGGTTACATCTGAAGTGTAGCCTTGATACCAGAGCCCGAAGTCCAGGATAGAAAGACCCGGGAGGGTCTTGTTTTTAAACCACCCCTTGCCAAAGGTCGGGTAGGCATGGATGGCAAAGCTTCGTTCGGGCCCTGCTGCGAGGGTTTCGAAGCTGGTACCTTCCGATCCTAATCGCCGCGCTTCTCCTTCCAGGAATAAGGCAACTTCTGTTTCCTGCACCTCTCCTTTTTCTAAGAGAAGAGTTTCCAGACTGTTCAACACCTTATTGGTGAGTTCTCCCGCCATTTCAATATAAGAGAGCTCTTCTAAATCTTTTACCTGTCTGCATTGTTCCACGAAAGAATGAATGCCTTTCTTACGGCAGAGGAGGGTGATGGAGGGGAACTGTTCTTCCAGAACCTTTTGTAATTCCACTACGGCGGTATACGGCTGATTCTTTCCAATCTCTATCGTTAGAGGTTGTTTGGGATCTATTCCCCACTGTCTCAGGACACCAGGAATAGCCTTTGCAGGCAAACGGTCAAACTTGTTATAGGGGATTATCTTCTCAACCCGGGCATAGATATGGGCTAAGGGAACATCCCAGGGGACAAGGAGTGAGGTACTGTCGGAACAAAGGAAAAAGAGAGCATCCTGGGGATGACCGGTAAGATACCGGAGGGCCGGATCTCTCATCCCCTCTGCGTCTTCCAGAATTAGGAGATCCACTTTTTCTTCTACCATTCTTTGTGCAATTTTTTGCCGCCTATCGTTGTAGGAAGAAGATTTGTTTTCTATCATTCTACTGATTCTCGATAATCGTGCTGTTACAACACAATGTTTACAAGTTTGTTCGGAACTGTGATAATTTTTTTTGGAGTTTTCCCGTTTACCAGTTCCTGGATCCTCTTCTGGTTCAGAGCAAGCTCTTTCAGATCCTGTTCCGAAAGATCTGCCAGCGCCTGTACCTTAGCCCGCATCTTGCCATTTACCTGAATCACAATGGTTACTTCATCATCCCGGGCGAGTTCTTCGTTCCACTCCGGGAACGATACCCGAGAAACGGAAGGAGTATGTCCCAATTTTTCCCATAGTTCTTCAGACAGATGGGGAGCATAAGGAGCCAGGAGAAGGACAAAAGCTTCCCAGGCCTTTCGGGGAAGAGTCTCCTGCTTAAACAGCTCATTTACCAGAATCATCATCTGGGAAATAGCGGTGTTAAACTCCAGATTCTCTGTATCCTGAGAAACCTTCTTGATGCTTTTATGGAGCAGCCGTTCCATATCCCGGGATAAGGGCTCATCCGTCAACCGCCGCTCAGAAAGACGCCAGATTCTGTCCAGGAATCGATGCACTCCCACAAGCCCGTTTGTAGACCAGGGTTTTGTTACTTGAAGAGGGCCCATAAACATCTCGTATACCCGCATAGAGTCTGCCCCATAATCCCGGATAATGTCGTCCGGATTAATTACGTTTCCTAAAGACTTGGACATTTTCTGTCCGTCTTCACCCAGGATCATCCCCTGATTTATCAGCCGCATGAAAGGTTCTGGAGTGTTCACGATTCCTAGTTCGTAAAGCACCTTATGCCAGAACCGGGCATAGAGGAGGTGCAGTACAGCGTGCTCTGCCCCCCCTACATAGAGATCTACAGGCATCCAGTATGCTATCTTATTTCGGTCAGCTAATTCCCTGGAGTTGTGAGGATCGAGGTAGCGGAGGTAGTACCAGCAGGATCCGGCCCACTGAGGCATGGTATTGGTTTCCCGTCGGGCTTCCTTCCCGCATCGGGGACAGGTAGTATGTACCCACTCCTGGATAGTGGCAAGGGGAGACTCTCCGGTTCCTGTGGGAGTGTAGCTTTCTACCTCGGGCAAGATTAAGGGAAGCTGCTCGTAGGGCAAGGGTACAGTTCCGCAGGTTTTGCAGTGGACAAGGGGAATCGGCTCCCCCCAGTACCGCTGGCGGGAGAACACCCAGTCCCTCAGTTTATAGTTTACAGCCCGTTTCCCTAATCCTCTCTCTTCCAGCCACTGTATGATCCGGTTCTTGAATTCTTCTGTGGGTAATCCATTGAATTCTCCCGAGTTTACCGCGATTCCATTTTCGGTTTCTGCATGCTCCATCGGGTAACAGGTGCCGTCTTTCGAAACCACCTGGATGATCGGTAAGTTGTATTTCATGGCAAAATCCCAGTCCCGTTCGTCATGAGCAGGAACAGCCATAATAGCTCCGGTTCCATACGAGATAAGGATGTAATCTGAGATCCATACCGGAATCTTCTTTCCATTTACCGGATTCACCGCATAGGCACCGGTAAACACGCCTGTCTTTTCCTTTGCCAGATCGGTCCGTTCCAGGTCAGACTTCATACGGGCTGCAATCTTGTATTCTTCTACCGCTTTCTTCTGGTCCGGAGTAGTTATCTTATCTACCAGAGGATGTTCCGGTGCAAGGACCATATAGGTAGCCCCAAAGAGGGTATCCGGACGTGTTGTATATACTTCGATAGTTCCCTCACCCTCGGCCAAAGGAAAGTGTACGTTGGCTCCTTCGCTTCGGCCGATCCAGTTCCTCTGCATCAGTTTGATTGATTCCGGCCAATCCAGCAGATCGAGATCTGCCAACAGTTTCTCTGCGTACCGGGTGATGCGGAGCATCCATTGCCGAATATCTTTCCGTACAACTGGAGTAGAGCATCGGTCACAGAGGCCGTCCTTCACTTCTTCGTTCGCAAGGCCTGTTTTACATGAGGGGCACCAGTTGATCGGCACCTCAGCCTCATAGGCCAACCCGTTTTCAAAAAGCTTAAGGAAAATCCACTGTGTCCACTTATAGTATTCCGGTTCATGGGTGGAAATCTCTCTGCTCCAGTCGTAGGAAAATCCCAGAGCCTTTATCTGTTCCCGAAAACGGGCGATATTTCTTTCCGTAGTAGCCTTTGGATGCGTTCCTGTTTTTATCGCATAATTTTCTGCAGGAAGTCCGAAAGAATCAAATCCCATGGGATGCAGGACATGATACCCTTTCATCCGCAGATATCGGCAATAAATGTCTGTGGCTGTGTACCCCTCTGGATGCCCTACATGGAGTCCTGCTGCGGAAGGATAGGGAAACATATCCAGGATATATTTTCGCCTCTCCTTTGGAACCCGGGAATCTTCTAGGGTTCGGAATGTTTGGTTTTGTTCCCAGTACGCCTGCCACTTCTGTTCAATTTCGGTAAAAGGATATTTATTCATGGCTGGTATGATAGCGAAAAGGGGGAGATGTAGCAAGAACAGAACAAAAAGGAAATATATAAAAAAAGCCCTTCAGGAAAGGAGGTAAAAACCTGAAGGGCAACATACAGAAACTGATGATTCACATCATCTGAAGGCTTCCAGGAAAGGAGGTGAAAACCTGGAAAGCGCTAATTCACACTTATTGGTTTCATTATTAAGAACAATGTTTTACCGCTGCGGTTACAACGGTTAACAATATTTTTTTATAATATATCGATAATTTTGTCAAGTAGGAGACGAAATGATATTAATCGGTCTAAATACTGGGTTCTCTACCCTTGTGCCGAATCCCTCCTCCTCTTATACTCGAATCATGCAGGCAAACAGCTTTCAATCTTTTTTGCAGCCAGAGATAGAAGTGAAATATGCTTCCCGGGTAGCGGTGACCGAATCCCTTAAGGTGCAGGAAGGGGAACGGGTCTTGATCATTACCAACCCTGTACAGGATGTGGCTACAATTGCCTTTTCCGTGTTCGATGCCGTTCAAGAGGCAGGTGGGATTCCGGTTCTTCTTTTTCAGCCGGTAAAGACGCAACTGGATTTCTGTGCAGAGGAGGTTGCGGCTTCCATCGGTACCGCGCCGGATGTTGTAGTTTCTTTAAGTGCAGACAAGCTGGGCAAAGATCGGAAAGCGATCCTGGAACCCTATGTTGTGGAAGGTAAATCGTACGACAGCGCCTTTCACTACCTTCTTTATGGGATAAAGAAACTCCGAAGCTTCTGGAGCCCGGGGATTACGCGGGATTGCTTTATCCGAACGGTACCGGTCGATTATCAGAAGATGAAGACAGATTGTGAAGCTCTAAAAACCATCCTGGATAGGGCAACATCTCTCGTGGTAGAGAATCCGAACGGGACGCAGGTCTGCGTGGGAACTGCCGGCCGGACATCCTTTACAGATGATGGAGATTTTTCTCGGCCTGGCACAGGAGGGAATCTCCCGGCGGGGGAAACTTTTCTTTCTCCTGTAGTGGGTTCTGCCGAAGGTACTATCGTGTTTGACGGAAGCATTGCTTCCTATGGGGGAGTTATTCAGATACAGACTCCCATTCGAGTTCATCTGGAAAAAGGCTATGTTGTTTCAGTGGAAGGGGGAAGTGAAGCAAAGGAGCTGGAAACAGCCCTGGAGAAAGCGGCCCAAAGTGCACGGTCGTTTGAAGCAGCTGGAAAATTAAAAGCAGGTGAGGGGGAGCGGTATGCGCGGAATGCCCGACACCTGGGTGAATTGGGGATCGGGGTAAACCGGCAGGCCCGGATTACGGGGAATATGCTGGAGGATGAGAAGGTCTACGGGACCTGTCACTTTGCTCTGGGGTCAAACTATGATGAAGACGCTCCGGCTCTCATCCACCTGGATGGACTGGTGAGCCGGCCTACGATTTATACGGAAACGGGAGAAGGGAAGAGAGAACTGGTAATGAAGGAGGGAAGATTCCCCTGGGAGTAAGAGGATTCCCCGGGCATTCTACCCACCCCCAATCTTCGTGACACTACCTGCAGCCTCCGCAAACTACTCAGGCTACCTTCAAGACATCCTTTACAACGTTTTTCAAAATCTCCTTGGGCAACGCGCCCTGGGCCATGCGGGGCTCCCCCTCTACTGGTACAAAAAGCAGGGAAGGAACGCTGGCTATTCCAAATGCAGCGGCAAGCTCCTGTTCCTTATCCGTATCCACTTTGTATATATGGAGCTTATTCTCGTACTCCTTTGCAATATCTTCCAATACCGGAGCTATCATCTTGCAGGGGCCGCACCACTCTGCGTAAAAATCAATGATACTGGGCAAGTCCCCCTCATATTTCCACTCTTTATTGTGTTCATAATCAAAAACTTTTTGGAGGAATGTTTCTTTTGTTAGATGTTCAATCATTTTTCACCGTCCTTAATATTATTATTTATATATAATATAATAACAATATTTAAAGCCGTCAAGAGTGTACAAGAGAGGGAAAATATGCAAGCAGTTTATTGATCGTTGATCAGGTTCTATTTAATTTTTTTATTTCGTCTTCAACTTCTTTCGAACCTTCGTCGTAGTATTTCTGCTCATCCGGTGCCAGCTCATGGAGTAGCCGCAAAAATTCACCCGCATGTACCCGCTCTTCATTGGCGATATCTTCAAGGACTTCGATTGCTAAATCGTTATCTATCGATTCAGCAAGCTGGGTATAGAGCTGGATCGCCTCATACTCAGCAGCTATCATAAAGCGAATGGCACGGATAAGCTCTTCATGGGTAAGCTTGCGATCGTTTTTTTTAATCGAGAAGGCTGTTGAAAAGTCTGGCATCGTATTCCTCCTGCGTTTTTAGTCCGTCTCTGCAACCTGCAACTTGTGGGTCTAGTATAGCTGCCTTTTCTCTGTATTGGCAAGAATATTAAGTATAGAAACCTCTAGGGATTAGAGGAACCTTCCTGAAATTCTATCTCGGTAATTCCGGCCTGACGCATGAATATAGATAGGAACGCAACTGTCTGATCCCAGGCAGATTTTAGAAGCTCTCCCTCTTTGGCCCGTTCCTGCACTTTCACGGCTGTAAAGGCTGCGATCCGTTTCCATCGCTCGGGAGTAAGAGCAATATCGGGATAGGGGTAGTTCTCGGGGGTAGGGTCTTCGATAACTACATCGGTAATGCGGGGAGGGGGAACTATAATGCGGAATCCAGCTGAGTCTGTAGAGCCGGGTAGAGGCTCAATCTTGAGGCTCTTTAGATCGATCCCGGCTGTAATCTGAGCAGTAACCACAACAAACTCCCTCCTATTACCGGTAATGCGGAGTCCTACAGCATCGGCCTGTTCCCGGGCTTCCAGATAGTCCCGTTCTTTGGGGCTCAGCAGGCTGTTTACAGAACCCTTTCCCCCTCGAAGAGTGGAAAGGATACCAGAAAAGCTAATCTGAGGATCCATATAGTCGAAGGGGAACACTGTCTTATAAATGTACCGAACTGTATGAAGTTCCTGCAAGGCCTGGATCCGTTCAAACAGAATTTGGGAGCTGGCACTATTTTCCTTTCGAACAATCCCCAGAAGTCGAAGCGGGTCGATATCGAATCCCAATACCCCTGCGAGGGCTGAACTGAGTATCAGCAGAAGAAGCACGGTAAGGGGAAGAAGGTAGAACAGATAGGTGCGGGCTTTCATCGGTTACCCCTTCACTCCCTGTCCAGAACTGGGAGAAGGGAGAAATTCTACTTCCTGGAATCCCAGAAGTTCCATCAGCCCCTGAACAAGGAGATGTGCATTTTGTTCTGCCTGGGCAAGAATTCCCCGTTCCTGCGCATCCTTTAGTATCCGGGGTTTAGCGGCTTCCAGTTCTTTGGAATACTCCAACCTCCGAAATCGGTCTCCGGTTTCCAGGACGAAATATTGATGAATGGTGGATTCATCCGCATCTATCAGAAGAATTTTCGGAGGAGGGAGCCCCACATAGATTCGGTAGGGATCTCCTTTTTTTCGGTATACGGTAAGGGATTCTTGAAGATCGATCCCGGCTCGAACCCGGATATCAACAGAAAAAAGGACTTCTTTGTGGGAAGTTGTGATAAAAAAGAAAGACCGACTCTCCCCTACATAGAGGATATCTTTATACCGATATTCCACCGTAGGAAGTTCAAGGATCGTACGAATACGGGCTGAAAGTTCCTGATCAGAAAAAGGACGAGGAGAGCGGGTGCATCCGGTAGTGAGTATACAAAGAATAATCAGGATAGAGGGAATGGTTTTTAAGCCCATTGTATTTACAAGTATAGAAAGACAGGATAGAGTTTGCAAACAAATCTGAACAGGATATCGAGTATGCTGCGGAAAATATGTACAGGATTATTTGGACTATTGTTCTTTTACAGTGTTCCTCTTTTTGGAGAGGAACCCGCATCTTTTGCAGGGAAAACCCCGGAATACGTTAGATCAGAATCTTCTTTTTCTTTTCCCACAGCTATGCGGGAATTCCTTGAACAGAATCATATTGTAGCCTTCTATGGACATCCGCACTCAACTAAGATGGGAATTTTGGGCGAATTCTCTTCTCTTGTCGAAATGAAGGAAGAACTTCAACGGTATGTCGAGGAGTATGATGCGGTAAACGGTGAACGGGGAGCTGTGCCCGCGTTCCATATTATCTATGCCACGGTGCAACCTGAAGGGGAACTGAGATTTCTGAACCGAAAGACACTCCAGGAATACATCGATTATGCGGGAGAGAATGGCATTTTGGTGTTCCTGGATCATCAGATCGGGAAGTATCCGGTGACAGACGCAGTAAAATCCCTCCTGCCCTACCTGAAGTATCCTCAGGTACATCTATCGTTGGATCCGGAGTGGGCAACGGAACATCCCGGGAAAGAGATAGGATCCGTTCGGGCGGAAGATATAAATGATGCCCAGCAGATGGTACAGGAATACCTGGAAAAGGAACAAATTCCCGGAGAAAAGATACTGGTAGTACATCAGTTCAACTGGAAGATGATCTCTCAAGTAAAGAAAGTGCGATCCGATTTCCCCCGGGTTGTGGTAATTCATAATGCTGACGGGTTCGGAACTCCAGAAGAAAAACAAAAGGCATATGCCTACATCCGGGAAGCCCGGAATATGCCGCTGAAAGGCCTAAAACTGTTTCTCCCGAAATCCTGGCGAAAAGGTGGGTTTGATGTCCCTCTTTATTCTCCGGCAGAGGCGTTAAGCTTTGATCCGGAGCCAAATTTGATCATGTACCAATAGTTTTTATATATTTAAAGCAACACCGGATATATTTATCATTTTTTCTATCAAAGAGGAGATCTCTGTATGTCTAAACATTCTTTTCAAACAGAAGTAAACCAACTTCTCCGCCTTATTATTCATTCCCTCTATTCACATAGAGAAATATTTCTTCGGGAACTGATTTCTAATGCTTCCGATGCACTGGACAAGCTAAAATACCTCACACTGGTAGATGAGGCATACAAAGGCTTACCTTTTAATCCCCGAATCGATATCCGTATGGATGAAAAGAACCAGAGCTGGCTCTCTGTCTCCGATACAGGGATAGGGATGAACGAACAGGACCTGGTAGAAAACCTGGGCACGATTGCCCGGTCAGGCACCCGGCTGTTTCTGAGCCAGATCACAGGTGATTTTAAAAAAGACTCGAACTTGATCGGTCAGTTTGGTGTAGGATTCTATAGCTCCTTTATGGTGGCGGATAAAGTAGAAGTTCTTACCCGAAAGGCCGGGGAGGAGAAAGCCTGGCTATGGACCAGCGATGGAAAGGGAGAGTATGAAATCCGTGAGGCTCAACGGGATTCCTATGGTACCACTGTTACTCTGTACTTAAACGAGGAAGGAAAGGAGTTTGCCTCACGGTGGAGGATAGAGGAGATTATCAGGAAGTACTCAAACCATGTGGCGTTTCCCATCTTCTTGCATTATGAGAAGATAGAATACGATGAAAAGGGAAAAGAAAAGAAACGGGAACCTGTTGAGGAGCAGATCAACACTGCATCCGCCCTCTGGAAGCGACCGAAATCGGAACTAAAGGATGAGGACTATTACGAGTTCTATAAAACCATTTCTCACGATACGGAAGATCCTCTCCTCTATATCCATACCCGGGCAGAAGGTGCTCTGGAGTATACCACCCTGTTCTTTGTCCCCAAAAAAGCCCCTCTGGATATGTACCAGGTCGATTATCGGCCTGGCGTGAAACTCTATGTAAAACGGGTTTTTATTACGGATGACGACAAAGAACTCATGCCTTCCTATCTCCGCTTTCTTCGGGGTGTCATTGATTCTGAGGACCTCCCTTTGAATGTAAGCCGGGAGATTCTGCAACAGAATCGAGTCCTGGTAAATATCCGGAATGCTTCGGTGAAAAAGGTATTGGGAGAGTTCCGTCGATTAGCCATAGAAGATAAAGAGAAGTACACTCAATTTATATCCCAGTACAATCGTCCGTTAAAGGAAGGACTGTACACAGATTTTGAGAATCGAGACACGCTGCTCGAGCTGGTAAGGTTTAAATCAACCAAAGTAGAAGGGTACACGAGTCTGGAGGAATATACCCAGCGGATGCTTCAAGACCAGAAGACCATCTACTACATCACAGGGGACAATGAGCATACACTCC
>JAGODW010000032.1 GCA_017998025.1 Spirochaetales bacterium | reverse complement strand
AATTCGAATATAAAAGTTCGATGCAGATACCAAGGCTGGAAAAAATTGTTGTAAGCGTAGGTATTGGAGAGGCAGTTACAAACAAAAAGCTTCTGGATTCTGCAGTCGGTGAGCTTTCGCAGATTACCGGGCAAAAAGCAATTAAAACAAAAGCGCGAAAATCAATTGCAAATTTTAAAGTGCGGAAGGGGCAGGAAATCGGCGCAAAAGTTACCCTTCGAGGGAACTACATGTATGAGTTCTTAGATCGATTGGTGAATGTCGCGTTGCCCAGGGTTAAAGACTTTCGGGGAGTAAATCCCAATGGTTTCGATGGTCATGGGAACTTCTCCGTTGGAATTACAGAGCAAATCATATTCCCTGAGATCGATTATGATAAAATTGAGCAGGTTTCAGGAATGAATATAGCTATAATTACCACGGCTAAGAACGATATGGAAGCAAAAAGTCTTTTGGCAAAGTTAGGGATGCCATTCAGAAAATAACGGGGTGAGGATTAGATGGCAAGAAAAGCAATGATCGTAAAGGCTCTAAGAAAGCCGAAGTACAGCACACGAAAGGTGAATCGGTGTAAGTTGTGCGGGCGTCCACGGAGTTATCTGAGGAAGTTTCAGATGTGTCGACTCTGTTTCAGAAAGCTCGCTCATCAAGGATTGATACCGGGTGTAACTAAATCTAGCTGGTAGGGAGAAGAGTATGAGTTGTTCCGATCCCATTGCGGATATGTTGACAAAGATCCGAAACGCCAGTGGGGCGCGTTTTGAAAAGGTAGATATAGCCACGTCAAAACTTAAGCTTGAGATTGTTAAAATTCTTAAGAATGAAGGATATGTTAAGAATTTCAAGAAGGTAAACCAGGAAAACATGAGTTATATCCGGATCTTTTTGAAGTACGATGAAAAGCAGAATCCTATTATCCATGGGTTGCAGAAGATTTCAACGCCAGGTAGAAGGGTGTATGCAGGTTATAAAGAGATGCCCCGGGTTCTTAACGGTTACGGCACTCTGATTGTTTCAACTTCTCAAGGAGTTACAACAGGGAAAAAAGCCGTAGAAAAGAAAGTCGGGGGAGAAATACTGTGTTCTGTTTGGTAGAGAGGTAGGTACATGTCACGGATAGGGAAATTGCCGGTCATAGTCCCTCAAAATGTAAAGGTGAGAATCGAAAATAATACTTTATATGTAGAGGGTCCTAAAGGAAAACTTCAACAGTCTTATAATCCAGACATTGAAGTACGGATGGAAAAAGGTACCTGTATATTGGACCGTAAGAATGAACTGAAAAAAACTAAAGCGTTGCACGGTCTGTATCGGAGCCTTTTACAGAATATGGTAACAGGGGTAACAACCGGCTTCAAAAAGGTTCTGGTGATAAACGGTGTGGGATATAGGGCTGAAATGAAAGGGAAAGAGCTCACATTGAATATGGGATATTCTGCTCCGGTTATTTATGTTGGACCGCCGGATGTAAACATAGAATGTGAAACTCAAAATAAAATAATCGTACAGGGCCCCAGTAAAGAAAAGGTGGGGCAGGTAGCTGCAGAAATACGTTCGATTCGTCCTTCTGAACCTTATAAGGGGAAGGGCATCAAGTACGAAAACGAATATGTACGCCGCAAAGTCGGGAAATCGGGTGTTAAGTAGGGTTGGTTATGAATAGATTAGAACTGAAAAAGAATAAGCGAGAAAAACGTAAGCTACGGGTTCGAGCCAAAGTATATGGAACAGCAGAAAAGCCGCGGATGAGTGTTTACCGAAGTAACAAACATATCTACGTACAGGTTATTGATGATGCCAGTGGAAATACATTGGCCTCGATTTCGACAGTGGAAAAGGACTTTATCGATTTACGAAATACCGCGGCAAATGCTGAAAAGTTAGGGCAAGCCTTAGGAGAACGGGTAAAAAAACTGAATATTGAATCCGTAGTTTTCGATCGAAATGGGTACCTGTATCACGGTATAGTGAAGGCCGTGGCCGAAGGGGCACGAAAAGCCGGACTACAGTTCTAGGAGGAATCCGTGGATCAAGAGAAAGGTGTTAGGAACAAAGAGTTTGCCGAAAAACTTATTTCTCTAAATAGAGTGGCAAAGGTTGTAAAAGGAGGGAGGAGATTTTCTTTCTCTGCTTTAGTTGTTGTAGGCGATAAAGTTAGCCGTGTGGGATATGGCTTTGGAAAAGCTAACGATGTTTCCGAGGCAATACGAAAAGGAATGGAAAAGGCTAAACAAAACTTAATCGAAGTACCTGTGAAACATAACACATTGCCGCATCCATACATAGGAAAGTTTAAGAGTGCAAAAGTTGTTATGAAGCCTGCTGCTCCGGGAACGGGAGTAATTGCGGGAGGGGTAGTACGAGCTGTTCTGGACTCTTGCGGAGTGAGTGACGTGCTTACCAAATCGATGGGTTCTAGAAATCCTATCAACACGGTAAAAGCGGTATTTAATGGGCTGGAGAACCTCTTGGATGCAAAAGTAACTGCAAAAAATAGAGGCAAATCTTTAAACGATGTGTGGGGTTAAGAAGATGGGTAATAAGCTGCGAATAAAACTTGTAAAAAGTACTATTGGAAAAAAGCCGTCCCATCGATTAACGGTCAAGGCTCTGGGACTTAGAAAACTAAACTCAGAGGTAGTAAAAAAGAAAGATCCGGCTATCCTTGGAATGGTACAAAAAATACGGTATATGCTGGAAGTTGAGGAGATCGATTAGTTATGGAACCGTTTACTCTTAAAGCCCCGGCGGGTTCAAGAAAAAAGAAAAAGATTGTAGGAAGAGGTTCTGGAACCCGGCTACAAAAAACGGCTGGTAAAGGGAATAAAGGGCAGAACTCCCGAGCGGGAGGCGGTGTACGTCTGGGGTTCGAGGGAGGGCAGATGCCTCTGTTCAGAAGAATTGCCAGACGGGGATTCTCCAACTATCCGTTTAAAGAAGAAACTATACCGGTGAATTTAGATATCTTAAATGCCAAGTATACGGAAGGAGAGGTGGTAAACCTTGCATCCTTAAAGGAAAAAGGCATTATAAAAACGAAATTCGCCCGGATAAAGATTCTGGGCCGGGGAGAGCTGGAAAAGAAGCTTATTTTTGAAGTAGCCTCCGTATCAAAAAGTGCAAAAGAAAAAATACAGAAAAGCGGTGGGGAAATCAAAGAGTTAGGGAAACCAGAAGAATCTGCGCCTGAAGAAACTATAAAAGAATAGGAACAGTTGAATGGCTAACAACGCTCTACTGGATATGTTTAGGATCAAGGAACTACGGGAAAGAATATTTTTTACCTTCTTTATGCTGATCATCTTTCGATTAGGTGCTACCCTTCCTATTCCTGGGATCAATGTAAATGCCTTGAAGCTATACTTCATGACACAAGAGTCTACCGGCGGAATCTCAATTACAGATTACCTTGATTTCTTTGCGGGAGGAGCATTTAAAAACTTCTCTATTTTTATGCTGGGGATCATGCCGTATATTTCTATGTCTATCATTATGCAGTTGCTCCTCCTTGTATTTCCCAGCTTAAAGAAGCTGTCTGAAGAGGAGGGAGGACGGAAGAAAATTCAGAAGTATACACGCTATGGTACAGTTCTGGTTTGTCTTGTCCAGTCGTATGCGGTTACTGTGTATGCTGATAGGATTCCCGATGCTATTACAATGGGAAAGCTTTCCTACTCCTTAATTGCCATGTTAACGGTTACTACAGGTACGATTTTCCTTATGTGGATAGGCGAACAGATAACCCAGCGGGGTATTGGAAACGGAATATCTTTACTGATTTTTGCAGGGATCGTGGCCCGATTGCCGGATTCTTTGTACTCTTTGTTAAAGAAGATTCAACAGAGGGAATTAAACCCGGTATTCGTGCTTGTAGTATTTATTATGTTCATTATTGTAGTTGCACTGGTAATTATTGAACAACAAGGACAACGAAAGATCCCTGTTCACTATGCAAAAAGAGTGGTTGGGAGAAAGATGTACGGGGCGCAAAATACGTACATACCCTTTAAAATCAATCCATCTGGAGTAATTCCGGTTATTTTTGCCTCTTCGGTATTGACCTTTCCCCTGCAGATTGCCGGGAGTATTGGTGCAAAGGTAAAGTGGTTATCCGACTTTGCCTATTGGTTGCGTCCGGATGGGCCACCTTACTTAATTCTCTACACAATTTTAATTATATTTTTTGCGTACTTCTACACGCAGGTTAGTTTGAATCCAGTAGAAATATCCAAAAATATACGAGAAAATGGGGGGTCTATTCCGGGGATTCGATCGGAGAAGATGGAAGAATACTTTACCAAAGTATTAAATCGCATTATACTTCCCGGGTCGTTGTTTCTTGCGTTTATAGCAATAATTCCGACTATCGTACAACGTATTTTTAATTTTCCTTCAGATTTGGCCTACTTGATGGGAGGAACCTCATTATTGATCATGGTAGGAGTTGACCTGGATACAATGGCACAACTGGAAGGGTTCCTGAAAATGCATCATCATGAAGGACTGGTCAAAAAAGGAAAGATACGTTCCAGAAACTTATAGAGATAAAGAGGAAGATTATGAAAGTTCGGGTAAGTGTGAAAAGAATCTGTGATAAATGCAAGGTAATCAAAAGGCGTGGAGTCGTCCGGATTATTTGCGAGAACCCAAAACATAAACAGCGGCAACGGTAGGGGGAGGAGGGAAAAGGCATGGCTCGAATTGCGGGAGTAGACCTGCCCAATAAACGTCTGGATGTAGCATTAACCTATATCTATGGTATTGGGAGATCTTCAGCTAAGAAAATATGTGAAAAAACAAAGATCGATCCCAGCAGAAAGGCGAACGATTTATCAGCAGAAGAAATCAATGAACTCAGAAACGTTATAGAGAATGAATATAAGGTCGAGGGAAGACTTAGAACAGAAATCTCCCTCAACATTAAGAGGTTAATGGATATAGGATGTTACCGAGGTCTTCGGCATAGACGAGGACTTCCGGTCCGTGGTCAGAGAACACGGACTAACGCGCGCACCCGCAAAGGAAAGAAGAAGACGGTTGCGGGTAAGAAGAAAGCAACCTAAGGACGGAGGGCAGCAGCTTTGGCAAAGGCGAAAAAAAGAAAAGAAAAAAAGACGGTATACGAAGGGAATGTCTATATACAGGCAACTTTCAATAATACCATAGTCACCATAACGGATTTAAAAGGAAATGCAGTTTCCTGGGCAAGTGCAGGCGGATTAGGATTTAGAGGGGCTAAGAAGTCTACACCGTTTGCAGCACAGACAACAGCAGAAACAGCAGCCCAGAAGGCGATGGACAGCGGGCTAAGAGAAGTGAACGTATTTGTAAAAGGCCCTGGAGTAGGACGAGAATCGGCTATACGGTCTCTGGGTGCTCTGGGATTAAAGGTTAAATCTATTCGGGATGTTACACCTATTCCTCATAATGGGTGTAGACCTAGAAAAGCAAGAAGAGTATAGGGAGAAGGGTACAAATGGCAAGATATACCGGCCCACAGTGCAGGTTATGCCGTGCAGAAGGCACCAAACTGTTCCTGAAAGGTGAACGGTGCTATAGCGATAAATGTGCAATTTCAAAAAAGAGGCAAGCTCCCGGGAAAGCATTGCGGACACGGTTGGGTAAGAAAACCGACTACGCTGTTCAGCTTCGGGAAAAGCAAAAAATGAAAAGGATCTATTGCTTGTTAGAAAAACAGTTTGAAAATACGTTTTTCAAAGCTTCCCAATTGCCGGGAAAAACAGGCGAGAACTTATTTATGCTTTTGGAACGCAGATTAGATAATGTAGTGTATCGATTGCGGTTTGCCTCCTCTCGTAACCAGGCAAGACAATTGGTGAGTCATGGCCATGTATTGGTCAATGGAAAGCGAGTCACAATTCCATCGTACTTACTAAAGCCGGAAGATCGTATTGAAATCGCAGAATCAGGCAAAAAATTACTCTCTGTAAAGGAAAGCTTAAAGGAATATACCCGATCGGGAGTTGCTCCGTGGTTGGAAGTAAATCCAGATACAATGGTGGGGATCTTTAAAGCGGTACCTCGGAGAAACGACCTAACAGATATGATGGATATACGAGAACAGTTAGTTGTTGAACTCTATTCCAAGTGAGGAAAATAAATGGCGCGAAAAAACCTTCTAAAAGGTTTCAAAAGACCTAAGGGAATTATCTTCGAGCACAGTGAGTCCTCACGTGACTATGGCAAGTTTATTGCCTATCCTTTCGAGAGAGGGTATGGTACAACTATTGGAAATAGTCTCCGCCGTATTCTCCTATCTTCCATTCAAGGATATGCAGTAACGGCTGTACGGATAACGAGCTACGATAAGGAAGGAACGCCTCATGTATTGTCCAGTGAGTTTGAAGCAATTCCTGGGGTGGTAGAAGATACTCCGGATCTGATCAATAATTTAAAGCTTCTCCAGCTTCGGCTGAAGGATGATATTGAGCAACGAACAATTATTGTAGAAGTAAAGGGGAAGAAAGAATTAAAAGGGTCGGATCTGGAAGTAGAGGAAGCTGTGGAGGTCCTTAATAAGGATCATCACATTGCAACTACGATGGAAGATGCAAATTTTGAATTAGAGTTACAGATAGATTTGGGAAGAGGGTATGTTCCGGCTGAATTGAATGAAAAGTATATCGAAGTAATTGGAACGATACCTATGGATGCCATTTTTTCTCCTATTAAAAAGGTGAAATATACGATAGAAGATACTCGAGTCGGACAGCGTTCTGACTATGATAAGTTAACGCTGGAAGTCTGGACGGACGGCACTATTACCCCCGAAGATGCAGTAGCTGAGGCAGCTAAGATTGCCAAAGATCATTTTACTATTTTTATCAACTTTGATGAGGATAATATCTTTGGAGAAGGGGACACAGATGAGGAAGAGGAAGGAATCCGGAAACTGTTAGAAACCCCTGTGGAGGAACTGGAGCTTTCTGTTCGATCCAGCAACTGTCTGAAAAATGCAAATATCCGAACGATCGGTGATTTGACTATGCGGACAGAAGAAGAAATAGCCAAGACGAGGAATTTCGGAAAGAAATCGTTGCAGGAGATAAAGGAAAAATTACTGGAATGGAACCTTAATCTTGGAATGACGGATTATGCAGCGTTGAAAAAAGCATTGAAAACCGTAAAAAAGAAAAAGGAAGAAACCAATGAAGCATAAGATAGGTTTTAATACCCTCAGTAGAAGGGCGGGCCATAGAAAAGCTTTACTACGCAATATGGTAACATCTCTCTTTAAATATGAAAGAATTCAAACGACCAAAGCTAAGGCAAGAGAAATACGGCGAGTAGCGGAAAGACTTATTACTCGAGCCAAGATTGATACTGTCCATAATCGTCGGATTGTACAGAAGCATATTTATGATAAGGCCATTCTGGCTAAGCTGTTTAAGGAGATTGCGCCTCGATTTTCCGAACGTCCCGGAGGATACACCCGGATGTTAAAATTAGGCAAAAGAGAGGGAGACGCGAGCGAAATAGTATTTCTAGAGCTGGTGGAAAGAAATGCCGCTGCAATGGGGAAGAAACCCAAGAAATTAAAAGAAGAAGAAAAGAAAGCATAGTACTTATCCCTTTTTCTCGATTTAATAGGAAAGGGTTGCCGGGACTTAACTCCTGTGCAACCCTTTTTTTGCCTTTATAACTATCTAAAAATATTAAACTCTATGTTCTTTAAAGAGAATCCGATATACTTAATATCTAGATAAGAAAGTATCGGGGGATTAGCGTATTCATGAGTTCTGTTCAGAAACTCTTTCTCAGTCTACTTATCACATTAATTTTATTTACTGCGTTCGTTTTTTTTTCTTTTTCTGGACTATTTAACTATATTGAGACTCATTTCTATAATGTAAAAATACAAAAAGATATCCAGCGTTCTTTAAATGCTACCTCTGCTGAAATAGAATCTTACCATGGGATCAATCAAGAAAAATACAAAGATCTTTTAAATTCGGATGTCTTAAAAACGGTATATTTTTTAAATCAAAGCCGAGAACATATCTTTGGGCGAGAGAACCTTTTTGGAAAGCTAGTATCTGAAGAACCTTTCCTTGCGGGAGTCCGGTTTGTTGATATCTCCTTTGATCGGATTCATTTCAGTACGTTCAGTGAAGATATCGTACGGAGGACTCCGACAAATATCGAGTATCGAGACTTTAAGGATGTCGAAAATCAATCTTTTATCGACACACTTAGAACAAGAGCGATAGAGGAACCTATTCTAATCTATGGTGAGACAGACACTTTTGTTTACTGTTACAAAGTAAACGATATCTATGATAAGCATGTGGGTTATGCGTTGTTTTATCAAGGAAAACGTGGTTTGCAGAACTTCTTACTTCGAAAAGGATTGTTAGAGATCGGAGATCAAATTGGATTAGTAGATGGTATTGGTATTTTGCTAAAATCACAGCAGCTGGGAGAAAAAGCACTGGAGATAGTGGATTCGTACTGGAGGAACGGATCGCAAGATCTTCTTTCTTTCACGTTAGAATCGGGAGAACCTTTTGTTTTTTTCGAAAGCGAAGTACCTTCCCGATTTAAAGTTGGTATGTTCGTTCCAGAAAGCTTGTTTGGTCTAAATCGAACTCTAAAATTAATTATTCTTTCTGCTGTATTTCTTACCCTATTTTTACTCTTGTTCCTTCTCCTGAATATAAAGCAAGAGCCGGCATTAATTGTGAGCGAGAGAATAAAGAAACTACAGTTACACCTCCTATGGGAGCATTTTGAAAGAAAACAGGAAATTGATTGGAAAAGAATTAAAAATGAATTAGAAGGCAGGCGAGAGGAAGTCAAACAAGAAATATTACGAGGAATTGGAAAGGTAAAGAAGGAAGAGCATCAAAGATTGGAATCGTTGCTGGATAAAAGCTGGGACGAAATACTTACTGTTTTAGGGGGAAAGGCGGCTGAATCTCAGGCTCCACCACAGGTAGACATCAATCGGTTAGCTGAGTTGATTGAAAAAGCGTTGAAGAATATAGGAGGAGGCGGAACGCTTTTACCTGGTTCCCGTGTATCCGAAGCAAGGCCGGTACCTTCTAAACCTGCGGAAGTACCGGAACCCGCGGGAACCGAAGCAGGAGAGCTGCAAGAGGCAGAGGAGGAAGTAGAAGAAGTAGAAGAAGTAGAAGAAGTAGAAGAGCTTGAGCCTGTAGAGGAGTTAGAGGAGGCAGAAGAGGCAGAGACTATAGAGGAGGCAGAAGAGGCAGAGGAGCTAGAACCTGTAGAGATAGGACCTGTAGATGAGACCCTTGAGGAAGAACCTGCAGAGGAACTTGAAGAGTTAGAGGCTGCAGAACTTGAGGAAGTGGAGCCTCTAGAACTATCATCTTCAGAAGTAGCTACGGAAGAATTAGAGGCTGCGGAATTAGAGCCTGAAGTGTTGAAGCCTGAGGAACCTGAAGTAGCAGAGCTGGAAACGGCAGATGATTGGGGTATCCTTGAGGAACTTCCGCTATTGGAACAAGAACAATCTTTCAAAGAAGAAATTAAAAAGCCGGTAAAGATATTCAGAGCCAATTTATTCGGTACATCTCCCTATAAAAAAAGAGAAGGTGCCCCCGAGATATCAAAGGGAGAAACATTGCTAGATTTATACGAAGCCGGAAAAATTGAATACATAGAATTGTCTGCAAAATCTTTTGAAAAAGGAAATGTGATTATTACAGAAACGGATGGGCTTGTTCAAATCAGTGAAAGAGCCCTACAAACACCTACTTCTCCAAAGGAAGGGCCATTCAAGCAATTAGTAGAAGAAGTTATACGAAAACCTATCAAGGAAGGTACAAAACTAGAGGAAGCTTCAGAGGCTGAATCAGTAGGGGTAGAACACCTATTCGGGAATGTTGAAGTTACCCTGGGG
>JAGODW010000031.1 GCA_017998025.1 Spirochaetales bacterium | reverse complement strand
TCCCGGGATCTCAACCACAAAGGCAAAAGGAGCCTTGTACTGTTTCCCCCGGATTGATACGAAACGATACAACATTAAAGATGATCAAAAATTTGTATTAGATTTGCTTCTTGAAAAAAAGATCTTGCTGGTACAGGGAACGGGATTTAACTGGCCTGAACCGGATCATTTCCGGGTAGTGTTTCTTCCGGATAAGGATACCCTCCGGGAAGCGATCAATCGGCTACGGGACTTTCTATCCTCCTATTGGCAGGTCTGATCCTATAGCATGCTACAAAATGGCGTGTTTCCTCCTCTTTCAGAGGAGGAAATGCTGCCAGGCATTGATCCTGTCGCAGGGGGCAGCGGGGAAAGAAGGTGCATCCTTCAGGATACTGGATCAGGCTGGGTACCTCTCCGGTGTCGTTCTTGAGTATCGGGTCGTTACGTCCTTCGGGAGTCATTGCTTTTAATAATAAGCGTGTATAGGGATGGAGAGGATTCTCGAACAGCTCCCGGGAGTCTGCCTTCTCTACAATTTTTCCCGTGTACATGACCGCCACCGTATCGCTCATGTAGAACACTACTGAGAGGTTATGAGCAATGAAAAGGTAGGTAATTCCCATCTCGTTCTGCAGATCGATTAATAGATTTAGGATCTGGGATTGAATCGAAACATCGAGCGAGGAAACGGGTTCATCACAAATAATAAACGAGGGATTGCTGGAAAGAGCCCGAGCTATGCTGATTCGTTGCCGTTGTCCTCCGGAGAATTCGTGGGGATACTTACGGGCCGCATCAGCAGAGAGTCCTACATGTTCTAAAAGTTCTCCTGCCTTTTGTTCCAGGTTGCGGCGGGTAGTGCCTTTTTGGTACCGGATGGGTTCTGTAACAATATCCCGGATCAACATCTTAGGATTGAGGGAACTATAGGGATCCTGGAAAACATACTGCATCCGGGAGCGAACCCGCCGTAGTTCCTCCGGCTCCAGTTTAAATACGTCTTCCACATCTTCAAATTGAAAGCACCCTCCATCCGGTTCTATCACACGAAGGAGAAGTCGAGCAGTGGTAGTTTTACCGCAACCGGATTCTCCCACCAGGCCAAGTGTTTGACCCTTAGGAATTTGAAAGGATACTCCATTTACCGCATGAATCCGATCCTGGGTTCGGGAGAATAAACCCGCTTTTACCGGATATTGTTTCACGAGTCCAGATACGTTAACGTGTATCGACATACAGCCAGCACCTTACTTGATGGGATCCGGTACCGTAAAGTCCCGGTTCTTCTACCGTGCAGCGGTCAAAGGCATGGGAACAGCGGGGATGGTACTTGCATCCCCGGGGGTGATGCGCGGGATCTGGCACCTTCCCCTGTATCGAATAGAGACGTTTCTCTTTTTTAAAGGTACCTCCTTTGGGAACTGAGGCAAGAAGATCCTGCGTGTAGGGATGAAGAGGCTCCCCCATTAGTTCTCGGGTTGGGGAAGACTCCAGCATCCTACCAGCATACATGACACAGATCCGGTCCGTAATACCTCCCAGGAGGGTAAGATCATGGGAAACAAAGAGGATGGACATCCCGGTAGCTTCTTTTCGATCCAGAAGAAGATCGAGGATCCCGATCTGTGTGGAGGGATCAAGGGAAGTAGTAGGCTCATCGGCAAAAAGAATTCGGGGAGAGCAGGCAAGGGACAGGGCGATTAACGCCCGCTGAAGCATCCCCCCTGAAAATTGAAATGGAAAATAATGAACCCGAATTTCTGGATGGGGGATTCGTACCTGCCTGAAAAGTTCTGTTGCCCTATCGATTGCTTCTTTTGGGGATACGTTTTTTTCATGGGTACGGATTACCTCGGCAATCTGCTTTCCAACGGAAAATAATGGGTTAAAGCTGGCACTGGGTTCCTGAAACACGATGGAAAGATCCTTGCCCCGTAAGGTATTCAGTTCCTCTTCCGAAAGGGAAAGAATATCCCTGTCCCGATAGAGAATCTTTGAACCGGGAAGTATCAGGGCGGTAGAGGGGAGTAATCGTAGGATCGATTGGATCGTGACACTTTTTCCGCATCCCGATTCGCCTGCCAGCCCCAGGATTTCGTTTTCTGATAAAGAAATAGTAAGGTTTTCTACCGCAGAGACTCTCTGCGTTACGAGCTGAAATTGGGTGGTTAGGTTTTGCACTTGCAGGAGCGGTGTATCCATAGCTGCTTTACATCCTTGGGTCCAGAGCATCTTTCAGGGCGTATCCAAAGGCAAAGAAACAGAACACCGTAAGGATAATAATAAGGGCAGGAAATAGAAGCCAGGGGTATTGGAGGAGAATGTTTATATCCATTGCGGCATTCATCAACATTCCCCAGCTCACGGAAGGTTCTGTAATTCCTAGATTTAAAAAACTAAGCCCGGCTTCTCCCAGAATAATACCGGGAACACTGAGAGTAATGTTGAGAATCAGGATATGCCGGATCTGGGGGATAATATGACGGAGGAGTATCGTAACCCGGGAGGCTCCTGCAATAACGGCAGCAGTAACAAAATCCGCGTTCTTTAAGGAGAGAACCCAGTTCCGGATCCCCCGGGCACTGCCTGCCCAGCTCGGAATTGCGAGAATCGCAGTGATGTAAAAAAACCTCTGGCCAGGAGAGATATCGGAGGGCATAACGGAACGGAGAAAAAGGAAGAAATAAAAGGTGGGAAGTAGGATAATAATTTCTGACCCCCGCATAATGAGCCAATCGGTAATTCCTCCAATATACCCGGAAAGGCCTCCGATAAGGATACCGCCGAACAAGGCGAGGAAAATACTTACAAAGCCAATGGTAAGAGAAATTTTGGCCCCATAAATAATTCGGGAAAGAAGGTCCCTGCCCAGATTGTCTGTTCCCAGGAGAAAAACAGGAGCTCCGTCCTCTGTCCCGAATAGATGGCGTTCCGCGGGAAACAGAAAGAGCAGCTTGTACGGTTCTCCAGGAACAAAGAACCGAATTCGATGGACTTTAGACCGATCCACCTGGTAGGTTTTGAAGATGGGATTTACCAGCACATACTCGTGTACGTAGGGGCCAATAAATTTCCCCTCCTTGATGAACCGGACCCGATGGGGAGGATGGTAAGATTTCTCTCGAAACTTTGTATTGGGGCCGTACGGAGCGAGGAATCCTTCAAACAAAAGTCCTACATAGAGAATTAGAAGGATAATCAGGCTGAATACACCCAGCTTTTGTTTTTTGAATTTGAGGAAGGGTATTTCCAGAGGAGTTCCGGTAAACCAGTTGATCTTTTGCAATCCCTTCATTTTATTCTCACCCTCGGGTCTGCGGCAGCCAGGAGAATATCGGATAGGAGTATTCCTATAAGGACCAGCACATCTCCCAGGATCATGTTTGTAAGAACAAGGAAATAGTCCTGGCGGAGAGTAGCTTCATACATGAGTTTTCCGATACCGGGATATCCGAAAATGATTTCTACGAACAGGGATCCAGAGATAAGCCCTGCCAGGAGATCCGACATGCCGGTAATAAAAGGAATTAAAGCATTCCGAAACGCATGCTTGATTACCCCTATATCTCCAATTCCACGGGAGCGGACAGCCGTAATGTAAGGTTTGTGAAATTCTTCCTGCAAGAGAACCTTCATGCTGCGGATCGATCCAGCCAGACCGCCGAGAAAACCAATTAAGACGGGAAGAAGAAGATGATGTATCCGATCCAATACTTTTCCAAACCAGGTAAGGTATTCGTAATGTACACTGGTGGCTCCTCCCAGGGGAAAGATCCCGGTGGCAGCCGCTACAATCAATCCCAGCAGTGCAAGAAAGAAAGAAGGGGTAGAGTAAAGGATCAGGGTTAGAAAATTGACAGTTTTTTCGATCCCTTTCCGCGGGCGGTAGGCAAAGTAAAAGGAAATGGGATACGCAAAGAGAAAAGTAAACACGAGGGAAAAACTATTCAACAGAATCGTATTGATCATGCGGGGACGGATCAGATCCAGAATAGGTTGACGGTAGGAGAACGACATTCCCAGATCGTGATCGATCAAGACTTTCTTGAGCCAGTGAACAAACTGAAGGTAGAAAGGTTGATCCAGTCCGAATTCCTTCCGGTAGTAGTCGATGATTTTCGGATCAATCTCCGGGTTCTGATAGTACGTGGAAAAGAAATCCCCCGGTGCAAGACTCATGAAAAAGAAAAAGAAAAAGATCGTTACTAGAAGAATCGGGATCATAGCCGCTACCCTGCGAAGGATAAAGGAAAACAAGGGATGTTTCTGAAAAAATCGGGCGATCCTTTGCACGAGCAATCCTTTTACTCTATTCTATTTGATCTATTTGAAAGACTTTTCGGTATCCGTCCCCAATAGGATGCCGTACATCCCAGTTTACATTCCGCCATTTGTTGTACACAGCTGTAAAAGTGTATCGGCGGAAAATAGGGATAATTACCATCTCCTCCAATAGTACTTTCTGAAATTGGTAGTACAGTTCTCGAACCTTTTCTTCATCGTACGTGTAGATGAGCTGCTCGTAGAGTTCATCCACCCTTTTTTCCCATTCAGTAGCAGGCGATTCCTGTTTTGGATGCCAGTAGTGGAGGTTCCCGTCGGAACGCCAGACATTGTACCACTGTTCCGGAAAGGTAGGGAACCCAAAGCTGGCAAGCCAGCAGTCCCAGTCATACGTATTGAGCAGTTTCTGAGCTACCACGTTGGAATCTACCACCTGAAGTTTTGCCCGGATCCCGACCTTACCCAGATCAGTAATAATGATGTTGAGATAATCGTGCAACACGGTATCCTGGCTGTGGGTCATAATTTCGAAGGAGACCTCTTTCCCTTCAGAATCTTCCAGGGTCCCGTCTCCATTACTGTCTTTAAATCCTCCCCGTTCCAGAAGTTCTCGGGCTCGCTCTAGGTTGTATGAGTAGGGAGTTGCCAATTCGGGAGCGTAGAACCAGTTATGTTCGGAAATAATGTGGTATAACGGTTCTGCGAGACCATTGATCGTCTGATTGATGATCGTCTCCCGATCCACCAGGCAGCTTACAGCCCGGCGAAAATCGGCATTGGTAAACCACCGGATCTTTTCCGGGGGCAAGGCTTTTGGGTTCTGATTAAAGATCAAGGCAGGGTATCCATCGGAAGGTCCTCCATTGTAGATGGTGTACCCTTTCGATTCGGATCCGGGGAGGAGCGTTGCCAGGTCTTTTCCCCGTAAAACGTACGATTCAATTTCACCTTTCTGGAATTTCAAGAGTTCCGCATTGGCATCAGGGGTAAGGGTAAGCACAATCTTTTCCAGATAGGGGAGGGGATTCCCCTCTTGATCCTTCATCCAGTACCGGGGGTTTCGCCGAAAGATCAGCCGTTCGCCGGGAACGTACCGTTCCAGGAGAAAAGGCCCGTTCCCGACCAATTGTTCTGGAGGAGTATTCAGCCCCCAGAAATCCATCACATCCTTTTTTCCCTTCTTTTTTACCGGTTCCCAGATATGTTTGGGTACGATATTAGAAGCATTCACCATTAAAACAGGGTTCTGTACAATCCGGGGGAAAATATATTTGTAAGTAAAGGTGTCGATCTTTTCCACGAGGATCCGTTCTTTTCTTCCGTCATTCATCTGCACATACTGTCCCTGAGCGCCTACCGGGTAGATTTCAGGATCCCCTTCCAGCTCGTTATACCAGAATATCATATCGTCTGCCGTCATCTGGACTCCGTCGCTCCAGTAGATATCCTTGCGGAGAGCACAGATCAGTTCCATCTTATCATTTTTCGGATCCACTTTTACTTCAAAGGTATCAATGAGAAACCCTTTCCAGGTTCGTGTGTCCGTATCATAATCGAAAAGATAGTCCAGAAGAAAACCCGTTACGGCTGTATGGGTCCCATCAAGGTTTGAAAATGGGTTATAACTCTTCGGATCTTCCTGATAGGTGTCGTACCAGGTACCGCCAGGTTTCCCGATTTCCCATACCAGAGGTTTCTGGATCCGCACGGTACCAGGGATATCCTTTACCGATAGGGTTGCCGGTATGGGGCGGCCTCCATCTGCGGCTGCTTCAGGTTCTGAGCAAGAAATGAAACTAATACCTACCAGTATGGCAAGAATAAGACTCGTTGAAACAATTGAACAGATCCGTATACGTGACTGTACCATGTGGTTATTCTACCCGCTTTTTCCCCTGATCGTCTATCTCGGTAAACCGGTGTTTAAGAGAAGCAAACGCATCCCGGACTCGCTCTTCCGAAAGGTTCGGTTCTTCCTCTTGAACAACCAGCAGCTCCTGCGGTATCTCCAGGAGAAACGGTGAGGGGATCATATCCTGGACATCCCTCAGTATCCTCCGTTTTTTACAGGAAGTGATATAGAGTTTTTCCCTGGCACGAGTTAAGGCTACGTAAAAAAGTCTTCGTTCTTCCTCCAGGTTTTCTTCATTCTCTTCCAGAGAACGTGCATGCGGTAAAATACCGTCCTCAACTCCCGCTAGAAACACAACTTGAAACTCGAGCCCTTTTGCTGAATGGATCGTCATCAGGTTTACCTTTCCTTTTTCCCTATCGTCCTCGATGTCGTCCCGGGTAAGAAGACTGATCCGATTTAAATAGGTATAGAGGCCCGGGGAAAGGTTTTCAGGATCTTGCTCCCAGTCTTCTATGGATTTTATGAGGAGCTCAATGTTCCGGTATTTCCATTTGGCAATCTTATCATTTTTCTGAAATTCGGTTACCAGGAACCCCCAATAGTCTATTTCCGATACGAGCGATTGGAGTACCGAGGCTAATCCTTTCGGTTTTAAGGCGTTTTCCCTCTGGGTTTCGATCAGCCGGACAAAATCTTCCAGATCCTGCCGCATTTTTCCCGATAGGGGAGAATCCTGGGAATGAATCAAGAGGGTGATGAAGGAATAGAGGGAACAGGAACGATGTTTCGCCCCTTCACTTAGGAATTCGAGGGTTCTTCTTCCGATACCCCTCCGGGGAGTATTTATGATTCGTAAAAGGCTTACATCGTCATCCGGATTTGCCATGAGTCGAAGGTAGGACAGAATGTCTTTTATCTCTTTTCGCTGGTAAAACGATTCGCCTCCCGATATCCGGTATGGGATATTCTCAGCCAGGAAGGCTTCCTCCAGACTGCGAAGGAGACTATTGGTTCTTACCAGGACTCCCACATCTTCATACGTGATTTTTTCTTTAAAAAGGAGAGATTTAATCGTTGTAGCGATAAACTGCCCTTCTGCCCGTTCGTCTTCAGGGTAATGGATCGCAACCGGTGTGCCT
Source organism: Spirochaetales bacterium (assembly GCA_017998025.1). Classification (GTDB taxonomy): domain Bacteria; phylum Spirochaetota; class Spirochaetia; order DTKZ01; family DTKZ01; genus DTKZ01. Next base: position 2,684 of record JAGODW010000031.1, on the reverse strand, counting down.
CCGTTTGTCCCTGACCAGAGGGCTTTTGTTTTACGATTTTTATTATGGGCAATTACCCCATTCGCAGCTGCCAGAATGGTATTGGTAGAACGGTAGTTTTGTTCTAGTTTTATTTCTTTCCGTTCCGGGTAGTCCTGTTCGAACCGTTCAATGTTCCGATAGTTTGCCCCTCTCCAGGAATAGATCGATTGATCATCATCCCCTACCACACAAATATTTCTAGAACCATCTGCGAGAAGCTTCATCAGATCGTACTGATTCATCGAGGTATCCTGAAACTCGTCTACCAGGATATACCGGAACCTGTTCCGAAACTCTTCCCGAACCTCCGGGAATTGATGGAAGATCTGTATGGGGAGAACGATGAGATCGTCAAAATCTACCGCATTGTAGGCCTTTAAATGGGAAAGATACTCCTGGTAGAGGAGGCGGAACCCATTGTTCGCATCGTTCCATTCCGCTCTCCCGGTTTTAATTGCGGAAAACAGGTGGAGAAGTTTCGTGATCTCGAGAGTTTCTGGATTCAGCTTGAGTTCCCGGGCTGTTTCTTTGATGAGAGAAACCTGGTCTGCCGTATCATAGATACTAAAGTGATCCCGGTATCCCAGCAGGGCAATGGTTTTTTTCAGGATCTGTACACCGAATGCATGAAAGGTTGATACGGTAAGGTTCGAGAGTTTCCGTTGTGTGAGGGTTTTTAAGCGATCCTGCATTTCCCGTGCTGCTTTATTGGTGAATGTCAGGGCTAAAATAGCATGTTGGGGGATCCCCTTCTGGAGCATGTATGCAATTCGGTAGGTGATAACCCGGGTTTTTCCGGAACCGGCTCCTGCTAGAATTAGGAGCGGGCCCTCAAGGGTTGTCACCGCCTCTTGTTGAGGAGGATTTAACGAGGCAAGTAGTTCGCTTTTCATGTGAGAAGATACATAACCGATGCGGCTCTCTTAATCAACCCACAGAAGCCTGGTTCCGTAGAACTCCTTCGACGTTTATCCTGCTGCTTGATCTTTTTTTGAAGAGGAAATTTTTTCCAGGAGTGAAAGATAGAGAGGCCCTGCACCCTGGGATGTATCCGGTAGGATCTGGATTCCATACCGGGTGGGTTCACCCTGTACCGATTCTGCATCTTTGGGAAGTTGTATCGATACAAGTTTTACTTCATTCGTTTTTCGTATTAAAACCCGTTCTACCACCCCATCGTTCTCCAGGGGAGAAAGTGCACAGGTGCAGTACAGGACTTTTCCTCCTACGCGGGCTGTCATGAGGGCTGAAAGAAGCATGGCATACGCTTGCTGAGATAGCCTGCGGGTCCGATTCGGCGTCCACCTTTCTAGATGGGCGGGTTTTTCCATCAAGTGCCGTTCAGAAGAGCAGGGGACATCGAGCAGTACAAGATCGTAGGAGTTTGGTTTATGCAATCCCCATCGGGTTGCATCGTACCCTGTAACCCGAACCTGTTTCAGCTTTTCCGGAGGGAGATGTTCTTCCAGCACCCGTTTCAGCCGATTTCTCCGCTGGGAAGACCATTCATTAGAGGTTAAGGAACCCTCTGGCCCTAGCGTAGAGGAAAGGATCAGAGTCTTTCCCCCCGGTGCTGCACAGAGATCTAGGGCTTCCTGATTCCCAATTTCTCCCAGTACACGGGCTGCCAGGTATGAAGCTACATTTAAAAAGTACGGTTTCCGGAGATTGTTTTCAAAAGGAATAGATTGTACAGGCGCTTCAAGAGCTGCCTTTAAGGTAAGCCATCTATCTTGAAACAGAGCGGCATAGTAGAAATCGAACGTAGGTGAAGGTTGTTTTCTCCGGTTCATAGAAAGCTTTTTGTACCCTCTTTACCATATAGAAAAAGAGACTCTCTTGACAAGCTTTTGATGCCGTGCTTGAACTTTCTCCTATGACAAGAGCTACTACGTATCTATTTCACGTACGGGGAGGGGATGGCGTTGCCCATTTTTTTCATCCCTTTACAGGATCTCTTTCGTTTCTGGATCAGCTTCGTAAAACTGAGGTGGAAGGACGGTACGGTGCAGAACCAAGAATCGAATCAATCTCTTTACTGCGGAAAGAATTATACGAATATGCTGATTCAGCGGTGAATAAATGGGTGGCAGAACGGTGGTTTACCCCACGCTTTGTATTTTCCGCCTGTGCTTTTCTTATAGCCTATTTCTTTTTTTCCTATGTGATCCGGGATCCCCTACCTATGATCGATGAATTGATAGCTGGAATTTTTTTTGGGATAGTTACCTTCCGGTCTTTAGGGAAAAAATATCGTTCCCGGGAAGAAGTAGAAGCTCTACGGAAGGAATTGAAAGAACGGATTGACAAGATTCAATTCCAGGAAAGTTCCTTTATCCGCAAAATCGAAAGCCTGGTTCAAGAGTTGGAAGGGATATCGGTAGAGATGCTTCTGGAGCAATGGCGAAGAGGGGAAAAACTTGCCCTTCATCCCGAAGAAATGGATGAAGCGGAAGAGTTTTTAAGTTGTCTTGAACTTCGGATTCCTCCTGGGAAGCGGAATCGGTTTCTCTATCTCTTAGAAACAGGGAGGGTAACTCATTACCTGAAAAAGAAGATAGAGAGTCCTGAACTATTTTTGATTCTTTATCTTTTTTTAAAGAGAAGCCTTGCTTGATCTAAGGAACAGGTCTTTCTGAAGGGAATGCCCATCTATAATGATC
>JAGODW010000030.1 GCA_017998025.1 Spirochaetales bacterium | reverse complement strand
GGTCGTTCCTGCAAGAGGAAGTCTATCAGCGTATGCGGATCCACACAAACGTGAGCACGAAAGAGATGCATGGGCCCGGGCGGTGGCTGAACGTAAAGGAACTAACCTTGACAGTCATTGATGCAAACATAGTGCTTCGCTATCTCCTGGATGACATACCCGACCAGGCCGATAAGGCTGCTAAACTGATCGAAAAGCAAAAAGTACTTATACCACATGAAGTATTGGCTGAGGTGGTTTATGTGCTTTCAGGTGTATACTCTGTGGATCGAACAGAAATTGCAAGTGCTTTGCGAAATTTCCTTGCACAGAGCACAGTGCATGTAACAAAAAAAGATGTTGCTTCTGTAGCTATCGATCTTTACGGAAGCAGCCGGTTGGATTTTGTCGATTGCCTTCTGGTTGGATGGCATCATGCGGGAAGAAAAGTAGCGACTTTTGATCAAGAGTTGATGCGTGAGTTAGCGTAAAGCTGGCGTATAAAACAGGTTTCTTCAGAAATGTTACAACCTGTGGAACTCCGGGTAGTACCGGGGGTGTCCTTTTCCGGCGGAACCATTGGGATGGAACACGAGTTCTGCTCGAAGGCAGGATAGGCGTTCGGCCGGGTCGTGGGTTACCAGAAGGATCGTGGTAGACTGCTCCTCCCCAATCTTATCCAGAGTCTCCAGAAGGATACGACGGTGATCATCATCCAACCCGGTGCAAGGTTCATCGAGGATCATGAGGGGCGGCCGACGGACAAAGGCCCGGGCTGCCAGAACAAGCCGCTGGATACCCCAGGGGAGGTCCTTGAATAAGCGGTTTTCCTGTCCGTTCAAGCCACAGAGTTCCAGTGCCTCCCGGGCTTCCTGGACTTTCTCTTCCCCAGCCGGTTCATACAGTCCGATCGTACCGAAGAAGCCTGATAGAACCACTTCGAGCATTTCAATATCCTCCAGCTGGAGAAAGGCATGGTGCAAACTCTGGGAAACGAGGCTCGTTTGCATCGACACTTCCTTTACACTTTCTCCTGTTCCCCTATGGATGTTTGCAACCGTAATGTCGTTCATCCAGGCCTGGGGATGCTCGCCGGTAATGAGTTTTACCAGGGTGGACTTGCCGCAGCCGTTGGGACCCTGTACCAGGCAATGCTCCCCCGGATACAGATCAAAATTAAAGCCTTCGAAAACAACTTTATCCTGATAAGCTACCCGGACGCTGCGCATCCGTACCAGGGGTGACTCTAGAGAACTCTCCTTTGGAGAGGATATCTCTAAGACTCCAGAGGTAGAGCCGCCCTGCAAGAACTCGTTTGACGTTAGAGGAGTTATCGAAAGAGCTTTTCCCCCGTTAAGCTGAAGCAGGTGGGTTACGCAGGGTGGAATTTGATCCATCCTATCGCAGAGAAAGAGGAGAGAAGGCATCCTGGATATATCCGTCTCCTTCCTGGAATCGGCCTCTACCAGCCGATGGAACAATTCTACAAGCTCCTTACGGGTAGAAGCATCTAATCCTTCCAGGACATCTTCGAATACTAGAAGGGATGGATTCAAGGCCAGCGCATGAAAGAGGAGGACCTTACGGAGTTCTCCGGTAGAAAGATACTTTAACCCTTCTTCTCGAAGGAGTTCCAGCCCTAAACTGTCCCAGAGTTCCTCGATCAACGGGTTCCAGGACTCACCGCTTTTTAACAGGGTACCCAGGTACCTTTCCACGGTTAGGCCGGGATGCATCCCTCCATCCACCAGATCACTCTCGTCAAACCGTTGAGAAAGTTTAAGGGCTTCCTCCGAATCTTGCAGCGAAAAGGAAATTCCCTTTCGGCCATTTTCTGTAAACGTATTGATCCAGGCAGAGTCATTCCCACGACCCTGTACCTTGCATTGTCCGAGAAGAGCAGAGGCCAGCACATCTTTTTCCCGATCGTTGGGCCCTATCACAGCCCATACTTCTCCCTCGTTCCAGGTCCAGGAAAAATCTTTCAGCACAGGCTCCGGGCCAAAGGGGAGACTCCAGGAAGCAGGCCCGAACGCATCGGGCGCCCAGATGTCACAGTGTTGACAGGCAAAGAGCAGTTTTTGGTTGTGAGGCATAGGGGGATTATAGGGAAAAAATAGAACCAGGGGAAGAGAAAAGAGTATCTTTCTATGGATCTAAGGTAAGTTCGATCAGGAGAGAATTTCACGGGCTATCCGATTCCAGGAGAAGATTTTTTTGAGGATCGAATCAGCATTAGAACTCGTTACCATGAATGCATCTGCCCGCACTGAAAAAGCGGCTCCTCCACCCGTTTGTCGAATCTTCTTAAGTTGGGAACGCATCTCTTGTTCCGAAGCTTCCACCACATCTTTCTGCGGATTAATGCAAAGATCAATAGCAACTGCAGGACTCATAGTACGTACAGCAGTACCAAAATCGGTCCAGGGGCCGCAATGGTAAAGTTTGAGTCGAGGAAGTTCCTGGATCTTTTCCTGGAATAAAGTGGTATTTCCGCACGAATGCCAGTACTTTACAGACCCATAAACATCCGCCAGCTCTTTCTCGTAGGGGAAAATTAGGTCGCGGTACAGAGCAGGGCTAATAGTCGGACAATCGATCTCGTCATTGTATAGTTTTACAGAAGAGAGCTTCTTCCCGGTTAGTCTTTCCCTTTCTTTATCCCAATTCTTTTTCGCATCCGTAATGAAACGCATAAGCCTGTGAAAAAACTCTTCATTGATTTGAGAGTCTACCAGCAATTCTGTCATGCCCCGAAGGTGCATTGCGAGGCAGAAGGGACCCCGGACCCACTCAGGAAACATCACGGTAAGACGTCCCTTCGAATAGGATGAAAGAACTTCGTAGTACTGGTGGATTCTCGGCATAAGTCCACTTTTTTGAAAGTCTGGAAAGGAAAGGCCGTCTAAGTCTTCAGGGCTTTTCAAGAGATGATCTTTAATCCAGCCCTCTTTATGGGGGAACCACTCGATTTGAGCACCTAGAAAGGAAAGTTCGGTAATTACTCCAAACCAAATGAAAAGCTCGTCCGTATAGTAAGTATTGTCATCGAAATTCTTAAAAGAAAATATTTGCTTTTTAAGTTGAACTTCAAGGAATAATTCTGGATTATGATAATAATCAACCAGGGAGAAGCCCAACACATGAGTCCATAAAGAATTATCCAGGGCGATGGTAAAGGGAACCGGATCATTCGCAGTCCGGCGAATAGGAACACCCCGCCACATATCCCGGTTCCATTGGTAAGGATCCTGCCAGAATTGTCTACGCTTCTCGTTTTCCCGAGAATGTACAATGTCCAGGTATTCTTCGATAAGATTCTCAATTTTTTGATTCATTTCTCTTTGCCTCAAGCGAATCCAAACAGTCTTGGGAGTATAAGGATCAATTCTGGTATATAGGTGATCAGCATCAGTACAACAATCTCAGCAGCTATAAATGGAAGGGATGCTATAGCAATCCTTTCATATTTCACATCAGCGATAGGTGCTGCAACAAAAAGGCAGACCCCTAAGGGAGGAGTGACAAGGCCAATATTCAGATTCACCAGCATGACTAAGGCAAAATGGAGAGGGTGAATGCCGTATTTCATTGCCAGGGGCAGAAGGATAGGAGCCAGGAGAATAACATTGGCTCCGGTTTCCATTATCATCCCCATGAAAAGTAGAAGCAGATTGACGAGCATAAGAAAAACATATTTGTTGTTCGTCAAGCTTGTCATAGCACGGGCAATGTTTGCGGGGACCCTTTCTAAAGTAAGTACTGTAGCAAAGAGGGTTGCGGTTGTGATGACAAGCAGAATAACGGCTGAAATAACCGCGCTCTTTCCAAAACACTCTAAAACATCTTTCCAGGTAAGACTTCTAAATACAAATAATCCTATAATTAGAGCGTAGGCGCAGGCTACAGCAGCCGCCTCTGTAGGGGTAAATTGGCCGGAAAAAATTCCTCCGATGATGATAAGAGGACAGATTAGTCCAAGGATAGATTTTTTTAGGGTTGTTACAACTTCTGTACGAGTGTACTTTTCGATCCGTCGTGGGTGATTGTACTTGATGGCGAAGTAGAAGGCAATAACCATAAGGCTCAAACCAATTAGTACACCGGGTACGAAGCCTGCTATAAACAGGGCTCCTACCGATTCCATAGTAACGGTTGCATATATCACCATAACAATACTTGGCGGGATAATCGGGCCTATAATGGATGATGTTACTGTAACTGCTGCACTATATTCTGCTGAATACCCTTCTTTTTTCATAGCCGGGATCAATATCGATCCAATAGCAGCTGTGTCTGCTACGGCTGCTCCGGTAAGCCCTGCAAAAAAGATGCTCGCTACAATATTTACATGGGCCAGGCCGCCGGGAATTTTTCCTACCAGGAGTTTTGAAAGATTAATAAGATCTTCAGTTATATTGGTCCTATTCATCAGTTCTCCGGCAAGAACAAAAAAAGGAATTGCTAGAAGAACAAAGTTATCACATCCGGAATAGAGGCGTTGGCCGATAACATCCAGAGGAATATTTCCAATAAATAAAAAATAGCATAGGGATGAAAGCCCTAATACAAAGGCTATAGGGATTCCCACGATCATGAAGAGGATAAAGGCCACTACTACTAAACTCATATTTGTATCCTCCCTATGAGCTGATCATATAATTCTGTGGTTCGTCACTTTTTAGCACTGCAAACGAAATATAGAGGAGATGTACCATCATCATGAAAAATCCGAAAGGAAGATTCAGCTTTACATACATCATAGGGATAAGGATGATATCTCCCAACTGGTTCCGAGCATGGAGGGCTGCGCGTAAGCTAGAAGAAAAACCATAAATAAGAAACACCATTACAAAGCAATTTGAAACAAAAATTATGAAACGCATAATCGATGCCGGCACCATTCGGATAAAGTAGGTTATCCCCACATGCATACCCCGTTTCATAGCAACGCTGGAACTTACAAAAGCCATAGAAATAAGAAGCCATCGGGAAACCTCCTCGCTCCAGGAGAGGGACTTGCCGATGATACGGAGAAAAACACCGGAAAATACCATGCAAAAAACCACGACACAATATAGGGTGCTGATTACTATGCCGACTTTCTCGAAGAAATCACTAATCTTTTTTAAAATGGAAATTATTTTTTCCATTTATTCCTCCCACCATAGAAATTTTTTGGGAAAAGAAAAGCAGGTAGATACTCTTCCACCTGCCTTCCATAATAAACACGCTATTAAATTTCTCAGTAGCCGAGAGCTGCTTCCGCATCTTTCACTGCTTTCAGGAAGCCATCCACTGTAGCCGCCCCGATTTCTCCCTTGAGCCATTCCGTAACAGGCTCGACGGCTTTCTTGAACTGTTCAAGCTCTGCCGGGGTGGGTGAATAAATTTCCATATGGGCCGCAAGTAATTCGTAATCCGTTATCCGGCTTCCCAGCCCCTCGGATACCCGATCTGCCCACTGGCCGTGAAAGGAGGCTATTTGAACAATGTGCTGGTACTCCTTGGGCAAGCCCCGGAAAAACTTGGAATTCATCACCAGCATATTCTCGCTCCACGTATGCCCATCCAGCGTCATGTATTTTTGGACTTCGTACCATTTGTTTGCTGCAATGTTCCAGATCGGATTTTCCTGACCATCTACAACACCTGTCTGGCATGAAGTATAAATCTCTCCATGGGCCAGAGGTATTGCCTTAGCACCCAGGGCTTCAACCATCTTTACGTAGATAGGAGCTTGCATGACTCGAAACTTTAAGCCTTTCATATCTTCAGGAGTTTTGATAGGACGTTTGCTATTGGTGAAATGTCGGGTTCCATTCTGACCCATTCCCAGGGCAAGGAGTCCTGTGGTTTTTTCCATATCTGCCACAAGGTCTTTCCAGAATTTAGAATTATCAAAGACCCACCAGGCGATTTCGTCCGATTTAAAGGCATAGGGAAGGTTTATCACCTGGGATTTCGGATAGAATCCTGCAATAGCCCCGGTCTCGATACATGCTTCAAGAGTTCCCGATTTTACCATTTCGAGCACTTCCTTAGACTGGCCCATTTCCGCGGATGGGAATAGTTCTACGAAAATCTTGCCGTTTGAACTGCTCTCCACAATACTCTTGAACATAAGACCATAGGCATGTTCGGCCTGGGGTTTGTTCCCCATGGCAGGCCATGTGCCGGCATCTGTATAGGCAAGACGGATGACGTATTCTGCTTTTTCCTTGGCCTTTTTCGTATCCACGGCGGGTACTGCTTTCGGTTCTTCCTTTGCCGCCTCGATCTTCGGCTCAGCCTGTTTTGCCTCTGCAGGCTTCTCTCCCTGTGAGCAACTAAATGCTAAGAGAACCATACTAGCAAAGAACAGCGATTGGACAAATTTCTTCATAGAGAATCCTCCTCCTCCGTTTAGAATTGTAATACAACTTATGTGATATAAGTTGATTATAACTTCAGTATCATGGACTGTCAATGATAGATTTATTATAATAATTCAAAACGAGAGCTGCTGATTACTGCTGCTCGTATAATTCATAGACTTAGGGATATGCCTATATAGATTATCTCAGTATAAATAATTCAGGTTTCTTCTACAGGAAAGACTAAAAAGAATATATTTCTAAATTGCTTTAAAAATGATTGCCATTTATGATCTAATATACAGGTATTGATTAAAATAAAAAATAAGTTTAATACAAATAATATATCTCAATTTAATTATAGGAGGATCTCATGAAAACTGTATCGAAACTGATAAGTCTAATTTTGATACTCAGCCTCTACCTTACTATTGCGGTTTGGGCTGGCGGATCTAAAGAAAGCGCGGTGAAGAAGCCTGTCACTCTCAAGTTAGCTAACTATTTTGCTGAAAGCCATCCCCAGAATGTTTCTCTGACGAAGGTCTTTAAGCCCATGGTTGAAGAAGGTTCAAAGGGCTCAATCAAGGTAGAACTTTATCCGAATAACCAGTTAGGTGCTGAAAAGGAATTTATCGAAGGTACCAAACTTGGAAGCATTGAAATGAGTATTATCGGCGTCATGCTTTCAGAAAAATATCCAATCCTTAAGGTCGCTGAATTCCCCTACCTATTCGATAATGTCGATGTCGGCTTCAAGCTTCTTAACGAGAATCTCGATGAGCTGACCGCAGACTTGCTGAAGGGAGAAGGTCTCCGTGCACTCGGAGTAAGCGTTAATGGTGTTCGAGCAATCTCCAATAGCAAGCGGCCGATCAACACTCCGGAAGACTGTAAAGGTATTAAGCTTCGCATGCCTCAGGTTAACCAGTATGTTATCATGGGTAAAGCCCTCGGGTTTAATGTTGTGACCATGGCCTATTCTGAAATCTTTACTGCACTTCAGCAGAAGGTTGTCGATGGGCAGGAGAACCCGCCGACGACAGTACTTGCAAGTGGTTGGTATGAGGCCCAAAAGTACATAGCTCTCACCGATCACTGCATAGCTTACAATTATGTCGTTGTTAATGAGAAATTCTATCAGAGTCTCTCAAAGGAAAATCAGGAAGTTCTTAAGGCTGCAGTAAAGGCTTACTGCGATGATGAACTCCGCCTTTACAAGGAAAGCATGGAAAAGGACATTGAAACACTCAAATCGAAGGGCATCGAGTTTACCAAGCCTGAACGAAAGCCTTTCAAAGACCTTGTCCTTAAAGTGTACCCCGACATGCTTGGCCCGGACCCGAAAGTTAACGCGATGGCTAAAAAATTCCTTGATCTCCAGAAGTAAGCTTTGTCCCCCCCGGGGGGGATTTTAGTCTCTGTTATAGTACAAGGGGAGAAGGGATATACCGTTTGGTTCCTCTCCCTTATTTTTTAAGAAATGAAGGATGTATATGAGTGGAAACCCCGAAACGAAGAAGCGAACCCTTGGCGGAATTCTAAACAGTTTTGCGGAAAATCTATTGTTTGTGCTTTTCTCTGCAATGATCATTATTGTTTTCATCAATGTCGTTGCACGCTACGTCTTCAACAGCTCTATCGTAGAATCGGAGGAACTTGCACGTTACTGTTTCATTTGGTCCTCCCTGATTGGGGCTGTATTTGCATTGAACAATAATGAACACATCGGTGTCGATATTTTAGTGAAGAAATTTTCACCCCGGGGGCAGAAAGTTCTCCTCGTTATCGCCAACGTCTTCATCTTAGTATTAACTGTCATTTGTACCATTTATGGCTACATCTTGGCCGAAAGCACCTTCGGTTGGCCTTCACCAGCGACAAGAATCCCCTATGGGATTATTGGCCTTATTATTCCTATCTCATTCTTCGCAATGTCCATCATTATAGTTAAAAACACCATAAAGATTTTGAGGAGAAAATTATGATCCTCGTATTTCTTATTAGCTTGATGGCTTTTCTTGTCCTCAGCATTCCGATCGGATTCTCCCTTGGCCTGACCAGCATCACCATGCTTATCTATCTGGGAAGGACAGATTTTATGGTGGTGCCGCAAAACTTTTTGAAGGGGACTGACAATTTTGCGTTGATGGCTATCCCCTTCTTTATCCTTGCAGGCGAGATCATGAATGAAGGCGGCCTTTCTCTAGGCATTGTCCGCTTTGTGAAATCCATACTCGGTCACATTAAGGGAGGTCTCGGTTACGTAGCTATAGTGGCGAGCATGATTTTTGCTGGTATTTCTGGTGCCGCGGTTGCCGATACCTCGGCCATCGGTTCGGTACTATTGCCCATTATGAAGAAGGAAGGATACGATGTTAATAAAAGCACGGGGATCGTTTGCGCTGCAGGAACTATAGGACCAATCATCCCACCAAGTATCCCCATGGTTGTTTTCGGTGTTGTGGGAAATGTGTCAATCACACGAATGTTCCTTGGAGGAATCATTCCTGGCATTATCACCGGACTCCTTCTTTTTATCAGCTGGTTCGTCGTAACTCGGAAGGACAACCTCCAGACTTCTAAGCGTGCATCTGTTAAGGAAGTCCTCGTATCCTTTAAGGAGGCAATTCCTTCCCTCATGTTGCCCGTTATTATCTTAGGCGGTATTTTGAGCGGTATTTTCACACCAACGGAGGCCGGAGTTGTTGCAGCGGTCTACTCACTTGTGATCTCAATGGCCGTCTACAGGCGAATATCCTTCAGGAAAATGCGGGAAATATTTATTAAAGCTGCAAGATCTTCTTCTGTAGTAATGCTTGTAGTCGCTGCAGCAACGGCAGCTGCCTATGTAATCACCATCGCTCAGATACCTCAATTGCTGGGAAATCTCATAGCCTCGGCGACATCTAATAAATATGTAATTCTATTTGTCATAAACTTGCTTATCCTCGCTGTAGGATGTGTTATGGATGTATCACCTGCGATCATGATCCTTGGGCCGATCCTTTTGCCTATAATAACGAAGATGGGAATCGATCCGGTTTACTTCGGGGTCATTATGGTTTATGGTCTCTGTATCGGATTACTTACTCCACCAGTCGGAAATGTACTCTATGTTGGCTGCGGCCTATCAAAGATTGATTTTGTGGTGCTCGTGAAGCATGTAATGCCACACGTTATCATATACATAATCGTGCTTTTTGTTATTACCTACGTTCCTCAGCTCATTATGTGGATTCCGAACATGGCTTTAGGATAAGGTGCTTTCACTTATTTTGCAGACCGCTCGCGAGGTTTTTTCTCCGGGCGGTTTTTTTATCCGTATCATAAACTTAAAGGCGATTTCAGGGCGATTACAGCTGCTCTTTCTGATACCTCATATTCGTCCTCCCTTGACCAACCCCGTATTTTCTTCTATAGTTCAGAACATACGGAGGAAACTGCATGTCCAAAGCGCATCGAGGAGCAGGACTTCGTTCTCAACCGAGTCGGGGAAGGGGAACGTGTCCGCTCTGCAAGAAAACAGGTGTTAAGGTAGTCTACGAAGTTACCGCAGGGGAGAAAAAAGTAATGATCTGTAAACCCTGCAAAGCAGCGCTGGCCAGGGGAAAGAAGCAGCTCGAAGGAGCTGTTTAGTTCGAGCTTCGCGAATTATTTAAATACGTACACGGCAGGCTCTCACGGCCTGCCGTGTTCTTTTATACTGTACATGGGGATATATCCTTAAGGAATCAGAATCGCTTCTTGATCGAAGGGATGAAACTTTCTATAGAATACTCCTGGGACGAGAAAATTCAGGACTTTGGGGACGATTTCGATCAGTAATGTATACCCCTGCTGGGTTGAGAAAGATTACATACCCGGGAGAGGGGGAGGTACACTCTGTTGATCACAGAGGCGTAATTCTCCATCG
>JAGODW010000029.1 GCA_017998025.1 Spirochaetales bacterium | reverse complement strand
AGTATTGTTTACCTGGAAAGGGAAAGAATTGGAGCTTAAAGCAAAAAGTCTGGACCTAACCCATCCCTACTTTGTTTCCATTAAAGACCTGATCCTTCCGGAAGGGTGAAAACTGATTATCAACCCCGCGGAGGATGAACTAATCAAGAGTTTCGGAAAATCAAAACATTTAATGATCCCCTTCCAGACCGTCCAATTGATCGAAGAGCTGCCCGATGAAGAGGAAGCTACTGCAAGAGTTCGTTCATTCAAGGTTATCGAAGTAGCAAACAAGAAAACGATAAAACGAAAGAAATCAGAAGACAATAAACCCAGGGACTGAGGTACGAGCCGCCGATCAACTTATTTTTAATAAAGAGCCCGGGAAAGAACTCCGCTCTTTCCGTATTTCCGCAGGCTTTTCAGTGCTCGCTCAAAATCCTCCGGATAGGGGGACGCAATCCGCTCTCTTTTTCCTGTTTCGGGGTGATCAAACTCCAGAGTCATCGCATGAAGACAAACCCTTCCGATGAGAGGCTTTTCTTTTCCTTTTCCTCCCTTGTACCCTTTTTTGAATGTGGATAAGTACAACCCTGCCCCTCCACCGTACAAGGTATCTCCGATCACCGGATGACCCAGATAAGCTAAATGGGCCCGAATCTGATGGATCCGCCCTGTCTCCGGAACCACTTCAACCAGGGTGCAGGAGCAAAATCTCTCCAGCACCTGAAACCGGGTACGGGAAGGTTTTCCTTCTATCCGTACCACAGTCCGATGGTTCCGATCTCCATCGGGAAGCAGAGGCGCATCGCATATAGTTTCTCCCCAGGAAGGACTGCCGATCGCCAGAACATGGTATGTCTTGGTAATGGTATGTTGTTCAAACTGTTGGGAAAGAACCCGGAAGGCTTCCTCCGTCTTTGCAAAGAGCACGATCCCGCTCGTTTCTTTATCGATGCGATGTACGGGTCGAGGTTTTTGTATGGGATGTAAGGGACGATACAGCCGCTCCAGGAGTTCCAATAAGGAAGCGTTCCCTCCCTCATACCTTTCCGGGATAACGGAGATACCTGAAGGCTTGTCCAGGACCAGAAGAGCGTCGTCTTCAAAAAGAATTGAAAGAGGTTGTTCCATTCCTTGTACTTATTCTATCGGGATGGCTTCATTGCCCACCTTCCGGGCACGGACCGGTTTATCCAGATCGATCCCCAGCTGTATCCCGATTTCCACAAGGAGGTTCCACCCCGCAGTGAGTTCCAGGTAATTTTTAAAATTCGGATCATCCGGGATGCGGATGGTTGGGAAACTCGTGTCTCTACTGGCTATAGCACATACAAACGCACCCACACCCCGGACAAGTACATCGGTGAATTTTTCTTCTTCCTCCGGAAACGGATCGATCAGAATTACCACATCCTGGGGATTCATCACTTCTTCAATTCCATGTACAGCGTAGGTACCCTCAAGGAAATCGGACTGTTTACGGGTGATCTCATTGGTCTTCAGGGTAAGTTCCTCTGCCACTCCGTTATTCCTACCTCCGATGTATAGGGTTTCCGCTCCTGCAATTCTTTCTACCAGCTCTGAATCCAACTGCATCTTAAGAACTGCTTCCATCTTTTTTCCCGCCTCGTTCGTCCCGCTCAATTTTTTTCCTTGCAAGCGGTAAAAGAGAGCCTGGTAGAATAAGGCCTGTTCGATAACACTCTTGGTAGCCGCAACCGCTCCTTCGGCCCCGCACCTCAGAGTGTAGGTATTCCTGCAGAGCCGGCAGAGCGGAGCATCCCGATACGTTGTAATCCCATAGAGGTGGGAATGCCTGCGAGATTTCAGTATCTGTAATAACCGAATTACTTCTTTCGTTTTTCCGGAGTTGCTTGCTCCAATTACGACAAAAGAACTCAGATCGTACTCCAGGGCCTGTGTGGCACCCTCGGTGTATAGAGAGATCGGTCGATCCAACCCTTTGAATCGAGGGTTCCGGAGAAAATCATAGATAGCCCGTTTAGCAGGAAAGATCCGGCTGGAACCTTCCCCTGTAAGAAAAAAACCCTGGATCGGAGTTCTTTTTTCATCTGAATCGTTCTCGGTTCCCAGTAAGAAACTCTGGATAAAGGGGCGCACAGATCCCTCATCAAAGCTCCGGACAATGTCCGGGGCTTCCAGCATATCTTTGCAAAGCATGAATCGATTATAGGGACTCTTATTTGGTAGCATAAAAACCTCCTCCAAAGCCTGCCTTCGCAAGCCGCTCATTGAATTGCCTGGTCTCCTCCTCCACCTGTTTCACAAAGGAGTTATCCAGGATAGAGCCTAACACAGCTTTCTGCTCTGCATCATTGCGAAAGATACGTTTCCGAAAAGGATTTTCATAATCTTTCTCCCGGCTCTTTCGAACCCCATTCCGTATATACTCCTGGATCTCCTCTGCTTCTTTTAGCATAGTCCTCCATACCTCTAAATCAAACTTCTCCGGGTAAAGGATCTGTAAAATGTCAAAGGCATGTTGCAGTTTATCCTTACGATACTCTTCCCAGAGTTGATCGTATCTCTGATGGATGTCCCTCCAGGAGGTAAGGCGCCCTTCCCTGATATCTGCAAGAAGCTGCTTAACTTTGAATCCGGGAACCAGTTGTCCCCCGAGGTTATACCATCCATTCTCTCTCCCGGGAGAAGTACGACCTTGCGGGAAAAAGCGGCTTTGAGTACAGAAATTGAGGCTCTCTACCCAGGCGTCAAACGTAGGAGGCGCAGATTCCTCCTGGTGATCCAGAAGATTCTTTACTACGTAGTAGAGAAGCATCTCCCGATACGCCCTGTACGCTTCCGCAGGCTTCAGGATCAGGACAGGACGATGGGAGTTTTCCATCCGTTCTCCATACACAGGTATTTCCCGGAGGAAATCTTTTTCTTCAAGGAGAAGGCGACGTCCCCGTGTCCGCAAAGATTCTTTATTCTCCGGATGTACAGACAGGTATGCCTTTCCTGTCCACTCTTCCAGGAGAGCCATCGCATCAAGAATCTCTTCTACCGTATCAGGGGCAAGATAATCAAACTCGATATGCTGAATTTTACGGATCCGGGTATCCCTCGTACGAAACTTCCAGGCATTCCGCTGCAGGGCATACATATTGTACAGCCACCAGTAGGCGGGCATTACCTCCAGGCGCCCCTCCTTTTCATTGTTCATCACTAAACTGAAGGGGAAGGGGATATTCAACTCTGCGGGATACGAACCCTTCTGTATCAGGACAAAAGAGGCGAACCGGGAGGAATGTTTTAGAGAAACGCAGAGCCCGGGCCAGAATCCCCGGCCTGCCACAACCTCTCCATCGTTTGCCCGGCTGTTATGGTTAGATCCAATGGTAGCGCCTGCCGCCATATTGCTCTGCCCCATGAGGAGGGAAGCGGTGAGGAAGGAGTTGTTATGGTGCTGCTCATGGGTCGGAAAGACCAGATTATTCAGAATCTCACAGCAGGAAACGGTAGAGTTTTCACCCAGAACCGAATGGATCAGCCGGGCACCGTACTTCAGGCTGGAATGATCGCAGAGGACGAATCGCACTGCTTTGCAACCATAGAATACATGGCAGTCGTACCCGATGATCCCGTTTACCAGTTCTACTCCTTCTCCGATCTGAGTCGGTTCTTCAGAACTGGAATTAATGGTAAGATTCTTCAGTTTATTAGCCCCCTTAATGTAACAATAGGGGCCGATCTTTACATCCTTGATGATCCGGCAGCTTTTAATTACCGTGTTATCTCCTACCGTTCCATAGTACCCTCTTCGCAGGTCGTAGCTTTCCTGGGTGAAACGGAAAAAGCGATCCATAAGCTCTGTATCTTCTCGAAACGTTGCCCAGAGGTAGGCATCCGCAGGGATCATTCCATCGAAAGGAAGGATGCTTCTACCCCCCATTTCATTTATGACATCGATCCAGTACCGGGTTCCTTCTTCCTCTCCTTCCTTTACAATTCCGTTCCCAAACCGTGCATGATCGGTCGTATTCATCTCATCTATATTGAATAAAATACAATCATTCCCGATGATATAGTGGGAAAGGTACTGCACATTATGGATGGCTACATTATCTCCCAGGTCACTGGAAATAATCCGGCTTGAAGTAATCCCGGCAGGCAACATAAGATCGTGGTGACGGAGAGAGAGCTCTTCGAGGGCTCCAATCCGGACCAGACCATAGAATTCGCTTTTAGCAATACGATGGGGATCGAACCGCTGGGAAACGAGAATATGATCCCAGTTGTCGCAGGTATTGTCGTTTTTAACAAGGATCTCAATTTCTTTGGCTGTCAAATGGCGGTAGTATCCCTCCGGCTTCTGATTCTGCTGGTTGCGAAGGTAGTATTCGTTCATTCCTGGCGGGAGAAATTGAGGAGAAATAAAACCGAACCCTAAAGGTTCATTCTTAATCACAGTTACAGCACTCATAGAAAGAGTATACCTGAAAATGGCATTCCATTACAAATTGTTGTATAGTTATTATACCCTATGAACCAACAGAGAAAAATATGTATTATTACCGGTGCCAATAAGGGGATTGGTTATGAAACTGCCCTTACGTTAGGAATTACCGGATGGGAAGTTGTGCTGGCCTGCCGCTCTTTTGCCCGAGGAAATCAGGCTGTGATGGCTTTGAACGGCATCCTGCGGCAGTTAGATCCCCGGGCTGGGGGAAATGGCGTAGCAGTATTCATGGAACTGGACCTGGCCTCCCTATCCTCGATAGACAATTTCATGCTGGGCTTTAAAAAACGATACGCTGCCTGCAATCTCCTGATCTGCAATGCCGGGGTGAGGGGCAGTCCCTATAGAACTACCGCTGAAGGATACGAGCTGCAGTTCGGGGTAAACTACCTGGGGCACGCTGCTCTTATAAGGCAGATGCTTCCTTTATTACAGAAAACATCCGACGCACGGGTAATCCAGGTTTCTTCACGAGCGCATAAGCGTGCTACCCTGAAATCCGGAGAATTTCTTAAGGCCGCTTACAGAACAGAAGATACCTATAATCCATGGAAAGCGTATGCCCAGAGTAAACTCTTCCAGGTACTGTTTACCTATAAAGCTCAGCGTATCTTAGGCTCAGATTCCCTCAGGTTCTACGCAGTGGATCCCGGAGTAACTGCTACTGATCTATTTCTTGCACCCGTTCCTGCTCCTTTAAAAACCCTCCTTCGTCCTATAGCCGCAGGCGGGGCCCGGATAGGAGTACTCCGCACACCAAAGAGGGCTTCGGATACAGTGACGCACTTAGCCCTGAAAGAACCGGCTCCTCCCGGAGGATCCTACTGGGCAGACAGAAAACAGAGAGAACCGAACTCCCTGGTATACTCAGAATCCCTGCTCGATGAAGTATGGCAGGGCACTGCAGAACTTCTGAAAGCGAACGGTCTAAAGGTAGAATAGGCCGATGAAAATATTCTGCAGATCTTTCCTGGCGTTTGTGGCATGTGGCTTCATTTTCATTTCTATCCTTCGTTCAGAAGAAACACAACCTGTTCCTCGAGCTGTAAGCGGCTGGATGGATCTGACGGATTATGATCTTACGCAGCATGGAACCATACGCTTAGGGGGAGAATGGGAATTCTACTGGGATACACTGGTCGATCCTCTGGAATTTCCCCAATCGGATCCTGTACAGGCTACCTATGTGCCTGTGCCGGCCAACTGGAAAACGTATTCTTTTTTAACTCATCCTCCTTCTCTGTACGGAAAAGCTACCTACCGTATACGGGTTATAACCGATGGCTCTATCTATGCTTTTGGTCTTCGTTTGAAACGTATCTATTCTGCGTACCGACTCTACGTGAATGGGATGCTGATAGCTTCCAATGGTGTTGTAAAAAACTCTTTGGTAGAGACTGAAGGTCAGCTTGCTGTCCGGACCGTGTACTTTACTTCTTTTACCCCCACCCTTGACATCCTGCTCCAGGTTGCCAACCCTTACTATTACCGGGCAGGAATCTTGAGTCCGCCGGAGCTGGGTACCCAGGAAGCGATTGTTAGAGCCCATGTATTTGCCCTGGCAGCTGACGTGTTTCTCCTGGGGATTACCGTCATCATGGCGGTTTACTACTATATTCATGCATATATCCTGGCAAATTATCGATATTCTTCCCTCTTCTTTGCCCTCTTCTGCACAGTGGTTGGATTACGGATTCTCCTTATATCCGGGGAACGGTTCCTCTATTCTCTTGTGCCACAGCTTACTTTAAAAGTTGACATGTTTATTCAAGGGTTTGGCATCTACCTTCTTATTCCCACCTTTCTTGGTTTCATCTACTTTCTTTTTCCCAGTCGGGGAAATCCCAGAATTATCCGGTTCGTCGGTGGCGCAAGCCTCATCTACCTGATAGCCAATATGGTTCTTCCTGTCCGATTCCACGGATACATACTTTCAGCTTACTATCCTTTTTTCGTAGGCGGATTAGGATATATGGCCTACATCATTATCTATGCCATTTTTCAGAAGGATGCGGATGCCCTCTTAGAAGGATTCGGATTTCTTTTTATCCTTTTTACCGGTGCGTACGACATGATGATAGACAGAGAACTCTACTATGGGGACTATATCCTTCCCCTCGGTCTACTCTGTTTTATCTTTATTCAATCTGTAATCCTCTCCACGCGATACTCCCGGGCCTTTATAGGATTGGAAGTCCTTGTACAAGAAAACAAAAAAATACTGGAAGCTCTGGAAAGCCGGGTGCAGGAACGGACAGCCGACTTAAAGAAACTCAACGACCACCTCGAAGAAGCCCGGAAACAGGCAGAGGAAGCGAATAACGCAAAAACTCGTTTTTTGCAGAATATGAGCCATGAAATGCGGACTCCCTTGAATGGAATTCTGGGGTATGCGGAACTGATCCGGGATACGGATCCCAAAAGCATCCATCGATCCTATGTGGCAAAAATCATCGAAGAATCCAGAAATCTTCTGGAGCTAATAAATCAGATTCTAGACGTTTCCAAGATCGAAGCGGGCCGGTTAATCCTCGAATCCTTAAAATTTAACGTACAGGAACTGATCCAATCTGTCTATGAAATCCTGCTGCCCCTCGCTGAACGAAAATCGATTGACTTTCGTCTTGCCCTCTCTCCCGATCTTCCCCGACACGTCCAGGGCGATCCGGCAAGATTACGACAGGTTCTGGTAAACCTGGTAGGAAATGCTATAAAGTTCACCCATCAAGGCTGGGTTGAACTCCGGGCAGAACTTCAAGAATCAAGAGGGGAACGGCTTATCCTTTTATTCACGATTCAGGATACAGGGATCGGAATAGCCAAGGAGTTTCAAAAAAATATGTTCAATCGCTTTACCCAGGCACAGGAAGGGCTTACCCGGTCCTATGGGGGAACAGGATTAGGCACTACCATCGCAAAACAACTCACAGAATTGATGGGCGGTTCCATTAGCCTGCAAAGCGAAGAAGGCAAAGGAACCATTTTCTGGGTTTCCATCCCTTTTCAGCAGGCATCTGAGGAGCAACTTCCTGAGAAAAAGGGGGAACCGGAGGAGACCAGAACCCCGGAACTTCTCGATAAAACGATACTGGTCGTAGAAGATTATCCTACCACCCTCCAGATTACCCGTCATCACCTGGAGAGTGCCGGAGCTCACGTAGTGTCAGCGGAGAATGGGCTGGATGGAATTAAAGCTCTTGCGAAAACCAGGATTGACTGCATTCTGATGGATATCCAGATGCCTCAGATGGATGGGCTGGAAACCACTCAATTGATCCGTAAGCTCCCTATGGGGAAGGACATCCCCATTCTAGGGATGACCGCCAGCGCCTACAACAAAGACATCCAGTCCTGCCTGGATGCAGGAATGAACGATGTGTTAACAAAACCTATCCGGAAGAATGACCTCCTTCAAACTCTCCACCGTTGGCTTAATATGAACACCTTGCCTTCTCCTGCCTCTGAAATAGAATCTGGAAAATCCAGGTCCTTCGACTCCGTCTTTTCCGCCGAAGACTCTCATCGTTCGTTTGATCCTTCTAAACTACTGATGGAACTCCAGGGAGACCAGGAGGAATTCACCCTAATTTTACGGGGTTTTCTGCAGCAGGTGGATGAACAGATCCTGCAAATTCAGTATGCACTGCAAACTGAAAATTATATAACGCTGGCACGGGAGGCTCATTCATTAAAAGGAGGCAGCCTTACCCTCTATGCCCTGCCCCTGGCAGAAGCTGCAGCCGCCTTAGAACAAGCAGCCCGATCCTCCAGGAGGGAAACCCTGGAAGCTCACTGGGAAACACTCCAGAAAGAACTGGAAAACCTTAAATCCGCAATCACTCAGTATCTGGAGACACAGGCATGATCGTCCTCTTTTTTCCTTCTTTCCTCCTGGGGATCCTCGGCACCTGGTTCGGAGTAAAAAAATTACCCGGCGTTGAGTATGTAAAAGCTCTATTCCCCTTTTATCTGACTCTATTAGTTGTCGCTACATTTGTGCCGCCCGGATTCATTTCCGTATCCTTGTTAAACGCGGATCCGCCCCAGACCCCCGGCCCCCTGCGTGCGGGTATTCTCGCGGGGCTTATCGTTTGTACAGTCGCAGATTTCCTTCTGGGAAAACGGGAAAATCAAAATGTATTTATGTATGGACTTGCAGGTTTCCTCTTAGCGTATCTTACCTATGGCCTTACGTTTTTTCTGTATGGAGGGATTTCAAAGACCTTTCTCGCCGCTAGTATCGTTTTATGCACTACTGGTGTAATACAATTTATTACCTTAAAGAATCTACCAAAAGAATTGAGGGTCCCGGTAATTTTCTATATCGGAGTAGTATCTTTCTTTGTTGCCTCCGCAATAGCGTATGATTCGATACAGGTACTTGCAGGAGCCCTCCTGATCTATCTATCCGATAGTCTTATTGCCCATAACCTTTTCCGGTCTCCGATCCCGAAGAGCGACCTATATATTCTTCCCCCGTATTATGTGGGACAAATCCTGATAACAGTATCCGTGTTAATTTAATACCAGACTTATCCGCTTGCCTTCCCTTTCTCCAAAATGGTAGATTTCCTCCCATGGAATACATGAAAAGGACCGTTACCTGCGGCGAGCTACGAGGAAAGGATATCGGGAAAGAGGTTGTATTAAACGGCTGGGTCCATAGACGAAGGGACCATGGAGGAATCGCGTTCCTCAATCTCCGGGACCGATACGGAATTACCCAGGTGGTAATCGATCCGAATGCTCCGGAATCTCTTAAAGCTGTTACAGCAGAGCTGAAGTACGAGTACTGCATCGCTATTCGGGGCACAGTACGGCAACGACCCGAAGGAATGACCAACCCTGCAATGCCTACAGGAGAGATCGAAGTCGCTGCAATAGAACTTCTTATTCTATCCCCCTGCGATGTTCTTCCCTTTATGATAGATGAGCGGACAGATGCCAAAGAGGATCTGCGACTTAAGTACCGATACCTCGATCTTCGATCTTTTGCCATGCAGCGAAACCTGCAGATCCGCCATGAAGCCGCTTTCCGGGTACGGGAGTACTTGCGGAATCAAGGCTTCTACGAAATAGAAACTCCTACCCTCATCAAGTCTACCCCGGAAGGGGCCCGGGATTTTCTCGTCCCTTCCCGCATACACCCGGGAAAATTCTACGCTCTGCCCCAGAGCCCTCAACTTTTTAAGCAGATCCTCATGGTGTCCGGTTTCGACCGGTACTTCCAGATTGCTCGATGCTATCGAGATGAGGATGCCCGGGGAGATCGCCAGCTGGAGTTTACCCAGATCGATATGGAAATGAGCTTCGTTTCCAGAGAGGATGTATTCAAAGTAGTAGAAGGAATGATGCAGCACCTGTTCCATCACACTCTCGGAGTAGATATTAGCCTCCCCTTTCCCCGCCTTTCCTGGGAAGAAGCGATGGACCGGTACGGGTCCGATAAACCGGACCTACGGTTTGGCCTCGAATTGAAAGATTTTACCCCTTACGTTGCCAGCGGCGGATTCGATGCCTTCAAGGGAGTCCTGGCGTCTGGAGGGATTGTAAAAGCTCTCGTGGTTCCCGGCTGCGGAGGATATTCCCGGAAACAAATTGCCGAACTGGAAGAAACCGCCAGAACCTTCAAAGCCCAGGGACTGGCATGGATGAAAGTAGTAGAGAGCCGCCTGGAAGGAGGAATTGCAAAGTTTTACGAACCGGAAGCTCCAAAGATCATCGAAGGATTAAACGCTCGAGACGGAGATCTGATCCTCCTGGTAGGCGGACCCAAAAAGATTACTCAGCTTTCTCTGGGAGCGGTTCGTTCCCGCGTGGGGAAAGATCTAAACCTTGCAGAGCCGGGAACCTTTGCCTTCACCTGGATTGTGGATTTTTCTCTCTTTGAATGGAATGAGGAAACGGGAAAATGGGAAGCAGCCCATCACATGTTCACCATGCCCCGGGAACAGTACCTTTCTACCCTGGAG